>NZ_AP018316.1:4331327-4332059 GCF_002368115.1 Dolichospermum compactum NIES-806
CCTGTTGTCCTTGTTTTCTCAGTTCTTCTAATTGTTGTTGATACATTTGGGATAATTTCATAATTAACTCCTGATCATCTTGATCAATATCTTGTTCTTGACGCTGACGTGCCGATAACACAGCAATTAGGTTATGTACTAATTCTATGACATCTGCCAGAAATGGATTGTTATTTGTCAGTGTTTCCAATTCTTCCACCGCTTGTCTTTGTACTTTTCCCCTCCCTAATATCCGCAAAAACAGGGTTTCGGGTGTACTGGGTAATTGATGAATACTCACAATGACGGTTTTAAGTCCTTTGCCAAAAAAGTAAATCCCCTTGCCCCAGTTTTCTTCATCCAAACTAGCATTAAAGCTATCGAGGATTTCTACTGATACTGTAGGAGTCAAAATCCACAAATTAGCTAATTCGGACTCATTTATTTGTGTATCATTGCGTTTAGCTTGACGTTCAATCTGGGCATGAATGTCAAATAATTTACCTATGCAACCGCGGATTTCACTTCTACCGACAGCATTACGAAATGGTTCAAATACGGCATAATTAGCCGCCATTTTCCCTAATACGCCTAGTGTTGCTAGGTTGTTGGGTGGGGATGAGGGGATAAATAATACGTCAATTTCTCTGACTTCTGCGGTGATGTCTTTACTGGTTTCTACTTGTCCATAGGGTGTTAATAGTTCTGTTAGATATTGTTTAGCAAATTGATCATGTATAAAGCGAGTCATTT
>NZ_AP018316.1:4333503-4335890 GCF_002368115.1 Dolichospermum compactum NIES-806
AATCAACACCTTGTGGTTGCCCCAAATACGGGGAATCAACACCTTGTGGTTGCCCCAAATACGGGGAATCAACACCTTGTGGTTGCCCCAAATACGGGGAATCAACACCCTGTGGTTGCCCAAAATACGGGGGTAGGCACGGGGGCGCTACCCCTACTTGCTTTTGGCAAACAATAATTGCTTGACTGTTTCTAAGGGAATACCCCAGCTATATTGACTTATTTGTTCTCGTTGTGCGTCCGTTGGGTAAGAACCATCTTCAAAAACATAAGGATCACCCCAAATTGGGTTGGCATGAAGTCCATTAATTCCCACTAATTCCCCTGCGCGATTCAATAGGGGTCCGCCACTCATCCCTTTTTCTACGTCACTGGTAGAGCCAATTCGGTATCCTCCCTCTAGGGCTTTATCCAATACCAATTCAATGTTACCGGGTTTAATCACAAACCCCCGATATTTGCTTTGGCTATTTTTGAGGGGAAAACCTGCGGCTATTACTCCATCTCCAATGGCGGCTTGTTGATTTGATTTGGTGGTAATCCTGTATTCTGAGTCAGCTACAAATTCTAATAAGGCTAAATCATTTCCCCTCAGTTGTTTTTTCCGCACCACAGGTTTAGTACGGTGAGTTTTTCCGTCGGGAGTTTGAATAGAATAGGGAGCTTCACCGGCTTGTAAAACGTGATTATTGGTAATTACTCCATAGGTTGAGGTTAAGTGATTTTTATGATCTTTATAAAATAGTACACCAGAACCTAATGAGCGATCGCGCTTTTCTCTATGGCTACTCAGAATCTTAACTGTAATTAAACGGGCTGCTTGTTCAAGTTGAATTTGTTCCTGTCCAGACCACAAATTAACTATTGAAAAAGGGGGTTTTAGAACTGACGACACTGAAGTTGCCAAAGGCAAAACAGAACCAGTTAGTGCAAAAACAGCGACCATTCCTATGCGCCAACTCATGATTTTCCCCCTATAATTTCCAATTTACCAGATCGGCTCACTTTTACCGTTGATCACCTGATCAATGTCAACGCTGGCAGTGCCATCACGGTTGATTGTTGGTTTAATGTGTCCTTCTTGGTCGCCACTGAGGTAAACAGCCTCTCCACCTGCGGCAACACGGGTATTCAATAGTTGTTCGAGAACCTGCTTGGGGTCACGATCCTTTTTCATGGTCAGTAAAACATTTCTCTTATTGCAAACTCCCTGATTATTGCTTAAACCACAGATCACATCTTGACCGTTAACTGTTCCCGTTTTCAGGATTTTCAGTTGACCTTGATTTTGAAGTTTCTGGAAACGATCTGATACCTCTTGACAACGTTTTTGAGGTGTCAATTTACTACTAATCCAGCTATTATCTGTCCACACAATTAAGGCCACACTACCTTTGCTTGGGTGACGAACCACGGTTACTGGATAGTTATCACTCACACAAGTAAATTGACGGCTTTGAGCTTGGCTGGGTTGATTACTGGCTAAAGTGACACTTAAGGCTAAAGCCAGACCAGTTAAGGGTACTGATAGGTTATTTTTCATAACTAAAGCAATAAGAAATCAGGTTATTAAGATGGTTACAAAAAACTTATGAGTTGAATCAATCCTACGTTAATATAACTAGTGTGCAAATGTCAACTGGCAAGGTATATTACCCTGCTGTACCTCAGAGGATATTTGAAAATTTTTTAATGTATAAATAGGGCTTGCTGATAGCGTAGCGTGGCTTTAGTCGTACTCCTGATAGCGAAGCGTGGCGTTAGCCATACTTCTAGCCCCTTTTCAAAGACCCTCTCATAGACCAATAGGCTCTATATGAAAAGACCTCATCATGGTTTGTTCTACATCCTTGAGAAAGGGATCATAGAGTTTTTCTTCTGCTCGGTAAGTCAGAATATAAACTTTTGAATCACTAATAGTCCAAACTTCCATGGACTTAAACCTGAAGTTATGAATTTGATCTTGACCTGTATAAACTATTTGATATCCCTCTCGATTATCTAGTTTTTTCGATTGTTGTTCGAGAATTTGGACGTTTTTAACGGATTTTTTAATTTGTTGGATAGCAGCCTGATTATACTCTGATAAAGTCTGAGATTTTTGTATATCTTCGATACGGATAAATAGCCCTACTTCGAGATTCGTACTAGAAGTATTAGGGAATATTTTGGCTATAGTTCCCCCGGTTAACGGACTATATTCTTGTTTTTCAGCCTTCCAGTCTTGAGGATATTTGATCTCAATTCCAAATTGTTTATCCTCAAATAGTTGACCAGGAATAGTTTGAATTTCCCCTGAAGGGATTTGATCAGGACTTACGCAACTGGCACATTGGTAAGGTGCGTCAGATATCAAAAATCTGTTTATTTGCAGGATTTATGCAGTCT
>NZ_AP018316.1:4336201-4418381 GCF_002368115.1 Dolichospermum compactum NIES-806
GATTTTTAGTGTGACACTTGCGTAAGTCCTATTGATTTTGATGGCGATAAATAGCTATTAAAACCCCAGCAGTCGTCAAAATAATTGCTGTTATCAACAAAACTTTAATAAATCGAGGTTGGGAAGGATTGATAACTTCTGTCTTTTCACCACCACCATTATTTTCATCCCTAGTAGGCGGCTTCAAGTTCTTTGGGTCATCATCACGTTTATTCAGAGCTTCCATTACTTCCCGTGCTGACTGGAATCTATAATAAGGATCTACTTGGAGCATACGCCTTAGTATCTTACCTAAATGTTCACTAATATAGGGATATCTTTGCCAATTCCAAAGATTATTAACATCAAGGGAATCATCTGGAAATTCACCTGTTAATAATTGCACACAAGAAGCAGCTAAAGCATATAAATCACTGGAATAATCAACTTTTTCTTTTTTGATTTGTTCTGGGGGAGCATAGGAAATAGTTCCAAATACTATAGATTTTTCTGTGGTGGAAATATCACCTTTAATTACTTGTTTAACTGCTCCAAAGTCAATTAAATAGAATTTGTTATCTTCTGTATTGGAGCGCACAATATTACTAGGTTTAATATCCCTGTGAATAACGTTATTTTTATGGATAAATTCCAAACCAGGTAAAATGTTATTTAATAGAGCCAAAACCTTTGCTTCTGAAAAAAGTCCTTGTTTTTCCAGTTCTTTACTTAGATCCTCACCTTCGATATATTGTTGAACTAAATAATTAAATTCTTGTGGAGTATTTAATTGAGGGTCATTTACGGTCAAGGAGAAATAATCATACAAACAGGGAATGTTGGAACTTTTATCCCCTAAATCTTCCAGAACCTTAGCCTCTTTTTCAAAGGCTTTTTTAATCCCTGCAACGTTTTCAGGAGAATGATGACCATCAATTCGTAATCGCTTAACAACACAGTGGCGTTGAATGAGCGTATTTAAGTCAATAGCAAGGAAAGTATCTCCAAAGCTACCTCCTCCTAAAGGTCTAAGAAGTTGGTATCTTCCTCTATTTCCAGCTAAAATCGGGAGTTGTCCTGGAATCTCTCTCATTTTCTTTCCCCTGGTTTACCACACTCTTGATCTAATACCTCAAGAATTATAATAGCGGTAATTGTGAACATTTTTACAGTTTAGTACAATAACGGCAATTAGCGATTGCTGCTGCAAATTCACTTACGGAGGATAACGTAAATATAAAGAAGCATTAAATGTAATTTAATTACCAACTTGATAATTTTATTTCCTATTTACACTAGGAATCAAAATCCCATGTCGAGGACTAAACAACAAAGCCAACGTAAATAAACCCGAAACTACTAACACAATCGCTGGACCAGAAGGTAAATTATAAAAGTAGCTGAGATACATTCCGCTAATACTAGAAATTACCCCAATTACCGCCCCCAAAATCATCACCTCATGTAACCGTTTTACTAACAAATAAGCAGTTGCGCCAGGGGTAATTAAAAGTGATAATACTAAAATCACGCCCACAGCTTTCATGCTGGCAACAATTGTTAAAGCAATTAACAACATTAAACCAAAATTTAAGCGATTCACTGGTAAACCGGCAGATTGTGCGCCCAAAGGATCAAATGTGTAAAATAACAGTTCTTTATATAATAAAAAAACCACTATTAAAACAATAGCTGCAATAATAGCAGTGTCTCGTACTTCGTCTCTAGTTACGCCCAAAATATTGCCAAAAAGAAAATGATTCAAATCAATTTGATTATCTTTTTGAATGACTGTAATTAAGGTGACACCCAGGGCAAAAAAAGCTGAAAAAACTATGCCCATAGCGGCATCTTCTTTAATGGGAGATCGGGTTTTAATGACAGCTATAGCCATCGTACTCAAAACACCAGCTATGAACGCCCCGACAAAGATATTAGCACCAATCATAAAGGCGATCGCTAGTCCTGGTAATACTGAATGACTAATAGCATCACCCAGCAAAGCTAAACGTTGTACCATCAAATAACTACCAACAATGGCACACAATAAGCCTACTAATATGGCGATGATTAAGGAACGCTGCATAAAGCCATATTGCAACGGTTCTATTAGTGCTTGAAGCATAGATTAAAATGAACCACGAAGGCGCGAAGGACACGAAGGAAGAGAGGAAGAGAAGATATCATACCAATTTTATGTGATGCTGCACAGAATTATAAAACACGCCGGTTCAGTTAAGCCTAAAAACCTTTTTTAAAACGAACCACAGAGGCACAGAGGAGACAGAGACAAGAGAAGAAAAAATTACTAACTGAACTGTATTGAATTATAAAATTCATTAATTCATCCGCGTTTATCTGCGTTCAATTATTCTTGAACTTTTATTCTATGCACCTTCATTAGAATTTGGTATTAGCAGTTATTATGCTGCGTCGGAAAAGTACATGACTTTCCCGCTATAAGCATTATTTAAGTTTTCTTCTGTTAAGACTTGTTGCCGTGAACCTGTGGCAATTAATTCACAGTTTAGTAAGATTAAATCATCAAAATGGGTGATTGATTCCCCTAAATCATGATTAACTACTAAGACGATTTTATTGTTTTTTGCTAGTTCTTGGAAAACTTCAAATATGATAGCTTGGGTTTTTTGATCAATACCAACAAAGGGTTCATCAAAACAAAATATTTCCGCTTCTTGAGTTAACGCCCTGGCTAAAAATACCCGCTGTTGTTGTCCTCCTGAAAGTTCACCAATGGGGCGATTTTTTAATTCTTCTATTCCCACTTTTGCTAATGCTTGTTTGGCTATTTGGCGGCTAACTGTGGAAAAAATCCGTAACCATCCTGTTTTTTTGACACGCCCCATCATCACTACATCCCACACAGTAGCGGGGTAATTCCAGTCAATTTGGCTACGTTGTGGTACATAAGCGACTTTTTCTAGTTGCTGCATTAAAGGCTGATTTTTGTATAAAACTTTACCACTACTCATGGGAGCTAATCCCAAAATGGCTTTCATTAATGTACTTTTACCCGCGCCATTGGGTCCGAAAATTCCTGTTAGCTTTCCAGGTTTAATTATGCAGTTAACATCCCGAAGTGCTTCTTGTGTGCGGTAGTGTACGCCTACATGAGTAACGTTAATTGCTGTTGATGAATTCATGTCAATAGGTTTGATAGTTTCTGTAAGTATATCTACTTGATTTCTGGGAGATATGCTAAATTTTTGGTAAAAAGAAACGTTTTGCATAACCTTAGTTAAAATACTTATTTTTCGAGCTTACCACAAAAATGAGAGAAATATGAGAATATCTATAATTAGAAGTAATCAGTGATATAAATGAAACTAATATTTAATACAATGTATGACTTATTACTGAAACCCCTCTCCAAATCTCTCTCCTATGAGGAGAGAGGCTTTGATTCTTACTCCCCTTCTCTCGCAGGGAAGGGGTTGGGGGTTAGGTTCTCCCTTTGTCTAGGAATGTTGTTATCTTTGGCTGTAATGGGTTGTACTCCCAACTCCCAACCCCAGGGAAATACTACGCCGCAGGTGGTAGCAACAAGTACAATTATTGCTGATTTGGCTGAAGAAATTGGTGGAGAAGAAGTACAGATTACAGGTATTCTTAAACCAGGTGCAGATCCTCATGTTTACGAACCTGTACCCGCAGATAGTCGAGTTTTGGAAAAAGCTAACTTGATTTTGTATAACGGTTACAATTTAGAACCGGGAATTATTAAGTTAATGAATGCGACTGGAGGGAAAACGAAAAAAATAGCTGTAGGAGAAGTTGTGAAATCTTTAAAGTTAGATAAAGGGAAAGGACAAATCGTTCCAGATCCTCACGTTTGGGGAAGTGCAGAAAATGTGATAGCTATGGTGAAAGCAATTCGAGATAGTTTAATTGAGTTGTCACCAGAGGATAAAAATAAATTTACTCAAAATGCCGAAAAGCTAACTGATGAATTACAACAATTACATCTTTGGATTGTTCAACAAATCCAAACTATTCCCGCAGATAAACGGAAATTAATCACTACTCATGATGCTTTTCAATATTATGGCAATGCTTATAAAATAGCAATCGCTGGAACTTTAATTGGCATTAGTACGGAAGAACAACCAAGCGCCCAAACAGTGAAAAAGTTAGTTGAATCTGTGAAAAAAATTGGTGTTCCTGCCATATTTGCAGAAACAACAATTAACCCAGCTTTAATTAAAACAGTAGCCGAAGAAGCCGGAGTAAAATTAGCACCCACTCCACTTTATTCGGATTCTATTGGGGCAAAAGGTAGTAGTGGCGATACTTATATAAAAATGATGGCAGCAAATACCCGCGCTATTGTTGAAGCATTAGGGGGAAAATATACGCCATTTCAATTAAAAAGTGAAAAATAAGTATTAAGGATTATATCCCCGACTTCTCTAAGAAGTCGGGGATCTTGTTATTCGTCACCTTTCCCCTTTCTCTAACTAACAAACTTGTTCACGAGTTGCTTCTGTATCTATGGGTTTAATCAGAAAAATCTTGAACATATACCAAAAAATCATTAAGATTAAAGGAATTTTTTGGAAAAATTTCACAATTCCCCAATCTTGGACATTATTGAGATCAATTATTTTCTGATTATACAATGCACATTGTTCTAAATACCAGAAAAAGTAGGGGTGATTGGTATTTAAAATAATCGGAAATGCTTTGGCTGCGGTTTTGTTGGTTTCCTCAATTACTTGAGTATTATATTTACGAGGGTGCATACCTAATATCTCATAGAAATTCCCTCTTTCAAATACTGTCATGGTGTGGGTAGCGAATACAGTTAATAGGAAAAACCGCACCCATATCCGAGATTTCCAATTATTCCATAACTGGGGTTGAGAACGTAACAAAGCCTTGAAAAAATCACCGTGTCTATTCTCATCTTGACACCAACTTTCAAACTTTCTAAATAGAGGATAAAACTGGTACTCTGGATTTTTTTCCATATGGCGAAATACTAAAATGTAGCGCCAATAACCGATTTTTTCCGATAGGTAAACTGTGTAAATAACCCACTCGATTGGGAAAAATGTATAGGTACGATTTTTAGTGAGATAACTCAAGTCAAGGGAAAGGTTAAAATCTGCCATTGACTTATTCAAAAAGCCAGCATGACGGGCTTCATCTCGCGCTAAATAAGCAAATGCTTCTGATAGTAAAGGGTTACTATCCTTGAGACGACGAGATAATTCTTTAAATAGTAAAAACCCAGAGAATTCCGAAGTACAAGAACGTTCTAAAAAGTCAATAAAAGCAAGTCGTTTTTCACCAACAATGTGATCCCAACCTTGCTTAAATTCATCATCTCGCACAAAGTGATGACGGTTATAATCAGCCTTGAGTTCGTCAATTACAGCCCTTAATTCCGTTTCATACCCAGAAATATCCATTTTTGCCACTGTATCAAAGTCAGTGGTATAAAACCTGGGTGTTAATAATGTTTCTTGAACTGGTGTTTTTACACCCGATTTCGATAAATCAAGTGGCGATTTATCCAACGATTTAACCATAAGTAGTCCCTTTACCATTATCTGACTTAAAATTATATAAGCATAAATATTTGTTATTAGTCATCAGTTAAATTATTGAAACTAATTATTACAAAAATACTGAATTATTCTTAATTTTCGTATAGTTTAAATACCTATTTACGGGACAAATGTATTTAGGAAACCATAAATAAATATGAATACTCTTATAGTTATACAAAGAATAATAGTTAAATAATTTCAGGAGCAGTAAAAATAGCCGAAATCCACATCGGTAGTAATTTGTGCTAGAGAAATTATTCTCAAAACCCTATTCCCACAGAATAGCAATTTTCCTGTGATGATAACGACGGTGAACTGATAAACAAGTCGTTGAAATTTGCAAGCCCTGACAAGTAAACAAGAAGGAACTAAGAATGAGTAATGATTTGGCCATGAAACTGCGTGTAGGAACTCAACAAGCGCATACAGATTCAGAAAATCTCGGCTTCATGAAATGTTTTGTGCAAGGAGTTGTAGATAGAGATTGTTTCATTCAATTATTGAGAAATTTCTATTTTGTTTATAGTGAACTAGAAGCAGCAATTGAGAAACATAAACAGCATCCTGTGATTAGTTTGATTTATTTTCCCGAACTAAATCGCCAATCTTCCCTAGAGCAAGATATGTTATTTTATTATGGGAGTCAATGGCACAAACGCATCACCCCTTCACCTGCCGCTCAAGCTTATATTGCGCGTATCCAACAAATTTCCACTCATGAACCTGCACTATTATTAGCTCATTCCTATACTCGTTATTTGGGTGATCTTTCTGGTGGGCAAATGCTCCAAAAAATTGCTCAGTCAGCCTTAAAACTTTCTGGACATGAAGGAACTTCCTTTTACAATTTTCAGCAAATTCCAGACAAGCAGACTTTCAAAGGAAAGTATCGTCAAGCATTAGATAAAGTTAATATTGATGATACAACCGCTGACAAAATTGTAGCAGAAGCTAACCATGCTTTTAAGTTAAATATGCAGATACTTCAAGAATTGGAAAGTATCTTAATCGAAGCTCTTGGTAGAGCCACTTACAATGATTTAGTTTAAGTTCCTGCATAACTTACAAAAATATAATTCATCACGCAATTAATTTCAGCAACGATGAATTATATAAAAATCCATCCTCTTCCTCTGTGTTCTCTGTGCCTCTGTGGTTCGTCAAAAAATAATGCTAACTACAAACAAATAGAATAAATATATTCTATTTGCTAAATCCTAAATTACAACATTAAATTGGGAAAATTGATTACTTCCCAACTACACAGAAATATACTCACATTTATTGGAGACTGTAATGGTTTTTCTACTACCTGGCATTAAGTTTGATTTTGATCTAATTCAAAAGTATGATACTCGCGCTCCTAGATACACGAGTTATCCCCCAGCAACAGAATTAAGTGAAAATTTCACTGCAACAGATTTCCAAGCGGCAATTACCGCATCTAATCAAAGAAAAACTCCCCTATCTTTGTATTTTCATATTCCTTTTTGCCAAAGTGCTTGTTATTTCTGCGGTTGCAATACCGTGATTACCAATAACAGGAAAATGGCTATTCCATATCTAGAACATTTGGAACAGGAAATCAAAAATACCTCAGCTTTAATTGATAAAGATAGAAAGGTGCTTCAGATTCATTGGGGTGGAGGTACACCGAATTATTTAGAACTTGATCAAGTAGAATTCCTGTGGAAAAATATCACCCGCAATTTCCAAATTGCTTCAAATGCAGAAGTATCTATTGAAATTAATCCCCGCTATGTAAATAGAGATTATATCTTATTCTTGCGGGATATTGGCTTTAACCGGATTAGTTTTGGTATTCAAGATTTTAACCCAGAAGTACAAAAAGCGGTGAATCGGATTCAACCCGAATCATTACTTTTTGATGTCATGGGTTGGATTAAAGAGGCTGAATTTGATAGTGTCAACGTAGACTTAATTTACGGTTTACCTTATCAAACTCTAGAAACTTTTCGGGAAACATTACACAAGACAATGGCTTTAGATGCTGATAGAATTGTCGTGTTCAATTTTGCCTATGTACCTTGGATTAAACCTGTGCAAAAAATGATTCCCCAAGCAGCATTACCGGGAGCAGCAGAAAAGTTAGATATTCTCAAAATGACGATTGAGGAATTAACTAATAACAAGTATCTGTTTATTGGGATGGATCATTTTGCTAAAAACAACAATGAATTAGCGATCGCTCAACGTCATGGTACACTAAAACGTAACTTCCAAGGTTATACTACCCACGCAGAAACCGAATTGTTTGGTTTTGGTGCTACATCTATTAGTATGTTAGAAGATGCCTATGCTCAAAACCACAAGGAATTAAAGGATTATTACAAAGCAGTTGCCGCAGGTGTGATTCCTACAAGTAAAGGCATTAAACTCACTCAAGATGACATTATTAGACGGGATGTAATTATGTCCATAATGTCTCACTTTCAACTAAATAAGTCAGAAATTGAACAGAAATATCATATCAATTTTGATAAATATTTCTCCTATGAACTCAAAGAATTAGCACCTCTACAAGCTGATGGATTAGTAAATGCATTAGCTGATGAAATCCATATTACTGATATTGGCAGATTGCTAGTTAGAAATATTGCGGTTGTTTTCGATACTCATACAAGAACTAGAGAGACAAAATTCTCTCGTTCTATTTAATGAAAATTGGTATGTAGTGATGATTTATGGAGAGAACAAAACTACATACCTTTTGATTTATATACTTTACGTCATTAGATAGAAATAAATAACATGAAGCTTTGATAAATTTGACATAACTTGAGTCAAATTTTTGAGGACATCCATGAATATTATTACTTGGATAATATTAGGACTATTAGCTGGTGTTATTGCCAAATCAATCTATCCTGGTTATCAAGGTGGGGGAATGATATCCACCATGATATTAGGCATTGTTGGTGCTTTTATCGGTGGAACTTTATTTACTCTCATTCGTACAGGGACTTTACAACTTACATCTGCATCTTTAAGTATTCCTGGAGTAGTAGTGGCAGTTATTGGGGCAATTATTGCCATTTATTTATGGGGATTATGGCAAAGAAGCAGCAGAGTCTAACTCAACAATAGTTAGGATGATAAATTTTGTTTTTTAGGTTAAAGTTTGCAGGAGCTAAAATTATGTTTTTTCACAAAAAAGAGTCCATTCACGCTGTCAAGGTTGATGAAGCCAACCCCCGGTTTGCTCAGTTACTTCTAGAACAATTTGGTGGTGCAACTGGTGAACTCTCCGCAGCTTTGCAATACTGGGTACAATCTTTTCATGTAGAAAATCCTGCAATTAAGGATATGCTCCAGGATATTGCTATCGAGGAATTTGGCCATTTAGAAATGGTTGGTAAACTCATTGAAATGCACACTAAAAATACTGACCAAACAGAAGCATATAAAAGTACCTTATTTGCTATCCGAGGTATGGGACCCCATTTTCTTGATAGTCAGGGAAATACTTGGACTGCAAGTTATTTGAATGAAGGTGGTGATGTTGTCCGCGATTTACGTGCTAATATTGCCGCTGAGGGTGGCGCTCGACAAACTTATGAAGAGTTGATTAAACTAGCAACAGATGAGGGAACAAAACAAACTTTAGTACATCTGTTAACGCGAGAAGTTTCTCATACTCAGATGTTTATGAAAGCTTTGGATTCTTTGGGTAAGTTGAGTGAACCTCTTTTTGGTAATATCCAACCAGATGAAACTGTCGCTCTTTACTATAATTTATCAACAGATGGAGATGGCAAAGATCAGCGTGGCCCCTGGAATTCTGAACCAACATTCCAATATGTCTCTAATCCACTAGAAATGGTAATGAGTGCCAAATAAGAATTTTATTGTTTGATAGCGTAGCGTGGTGCAAGCCATATCAGGACTTAAAGATTAGCGAGATTTAATTACTTGTCTGAATCAGGATTTACAGGATTTAAAGATTAACAGGATGTTGTATTTATTCATCCTAAAAATTCTTTAATCCTGGGTATCCTGATTCAGACATTATTCCATTTCTCTAATAATATTCATCTTCCAAAACTTCCTAACCATCAAAAATCACTCATCCTGAAAATCCTAAAATCATGAAAATCCTCAAATCTTGAGTATCCTGATTCAGAAATTTTTATTTTTCTACAGACTTTGCTATTACTCCTAATTGTAAACCTGGTGGAAAGCTACCTTCTTCCTTAATTCGCTTAATTTCCGCAGCAGTAATTTGCAAATTTAACCTTTGTGCTAATGCTTGGACAATATCCCCTCTATCAATGACACCAGCAACAGCATCCGCCGGAGAAAGAACAGTAATTTGAGCTAATTGTTCGGTTTCTAATTTCTTAATTACCTCAGCCAAAGAAGTAGATTCAAGCACAGTGGGAATTGTCGTCAAAGGATGAACAATAGTTTGTAAAGTTTGATTTTCCCATGCACTTCTTTGGGTTGTTCGCAAGTCATTAATATTAACTAAACCCCGATAACGACCATCAGCAGCGGCAAAATAGACTTGCGGTGTAGTAGTTTCTAAAAGATATAAATCAGCAAATTCTCGCAATGTTTGATTAGCATCAACAACCCGAAAATTACGAGTCATGCCATCGGCTGCTACTAACTTGAGTAAAGTTTCTTGTAATGTGGTAACACGGTCATAACTGTTAGCATTACGCACGGCAAACCAACCGATCAAAACAATCCATAAACCTGTGATAAATTCTCTGGTAAAGAAGTCAATAGCAAATCCCAAAGCGATCGCACCATAACCAAAAATTTGTCCAGCCTTTGCCGCCCAGTGTACCGCTTGAAAGCGATCGCCTGTAATTTTCCACAAAGCCGCTTTTAATACCTGTCCCCCATCTAAAGGCAACCCAGGAATTAAATTAAATAAAGCCACAACTAAATTAATTCTCGATAAATCCCCCGTCATTTCACTCAGAGGGTTACTATTGGGAATTACACTTGCTGCTAGACGCAGTAAGAAAAATAGAATAACACTTACCGCAGGTCCAGCGATCGCCACCTGAAAAGCTTTACCAGGAGTTTTCGATTCCTCCTCAATTGCCGCCACCCCCCCAAACAAAAACAAAGTAATCGAATTCACCTTAATACCTTGGGATTGTGCCACCAAGCTATGTCCTAACTCATGCAGCAGCACCGAAGCAAATAACAGCAGTGCCATCATCAAACCAGCACTCCAACCCGCAACAGTCCCCCATTGCTGATAAGCTAACCCAAAATTCAGAGTTGTTAGCCCCAAAATCACAAACCATAAGGGGTCTAAAAATAAAGGAATGCCAAATAAAGAACCTATTCGCCAAGTTTGCATTATTAGATATTTCCAGAAATTCTTTTATAGAGAAAAATGTATGTATAACTCTAGGATAGACAATTTTAAATAGCATAGATCCCCGACTTCTCCAAGAAGCCGGGGATCTGGAATTTGTTAATCCAACTTATAAACGACCAATATTAGTCAGTCCTAACACAATACCAATACCAATTACATGACCAAAAGCCATTGCTCCAATGAATCCTGGTACACTTACAGGCAATATGGGCATAGCCGGTCCAACTTTAGCAGATTTCAGGGCAAAAGTAAATAATAATACAACTGCGCTGCTGGCACTGATAATGATACCGACTGTAGGACTCCACACTGGTGTAACAGGAACGGATGCTGCGGCTAATAAAATTGATGACATGAAATTGTGTTCTCCTAAATGAAAAAATGAATATAGTCCTACAGAATTATAAAATTACCCAGGACAAAGCAAAAGTTTTTAACTTGAATTAAGATACTTTTGTGATTATTTGTAACTTTTCTGATAGAAATGCGGGTTAAAATTTGCGGTATTACTCAACCAGAGCAGTCTTTAGCTATAGCTGCCCTCGGTGCAACAGCACTAGGATTTATCTGTGTTCCCACTTCCCCTCGTTACGTTACCATAGCCCAAATTCAGGCAGCTATCGGACTCATTCCCGAAAATATTGATAAAATCGGCGTTTTTGCTAACACCACTATTGCCGAAATTACTCGAACAGTTCAAAAGTCTGGTTTAACCGGTGTCCAGCTACATGGAGACGAAACACCAGAATTTTGCCAGCAATTACGTCAATCCCTATCTCAAGTGGAAATTATCAAAGCCTTGCGAGTCCGCAGTTTAGAGCATCTACAAACCACCATACATTACACCGATTATGTAGATACTCTACTACTTGATGCTTACCATCCCCAACAGTTAGGAGGAACAGGACAAACCTTAGATTGGCATCAACTAAATCAACAATTTAACCCTAGTCTTCCTTGGTTCTTAGCCGGAGGACTCACACCAGATAATATTTTGACTGCTTTAAGTCAAATTAAACCCAATGGTATTGATCTATCTAGTGGTGTCGAACACTCACCAGGTAACAAAGATTTAGATAAAGTAGCCCTATTGTTTCAAAAGTTAGGGAATTGATAATTGGTAATTGGTAATTGGTCATTGGTCATTGGGAAGAAATATTCCCCCTGTTCCCTGTTCCCTGTTCCCTGTTCCCTGTTCCCTGTTCCCTGTTCCCTGTTCCCTGTTCCCTACTTAAAATAATGACGCTTGATGACGAATCAAGTTGAAAAATTCTTCACGGGTTTTGTGTTCGTCTCGGAATATGCCTACCATCGAACTGGTAACTGTCCAAGAACCAGGTTTTTGAACCCCCCGCATCACCATACACATATGAGTAGCTTCCATAACTACAGCCACACCTTTGGGTTCGAGAACTGCTTGTAGTGCCTCAGCAATTTGTCGAGTTAGTCTTTCTTGAACTTGCAATCGCCGAGAATACATTTCCACAATTCTTGCCAGTTTGCTTAATCCCACAACTTTTTGATTGGGAATATAGGCAACGTGCGCTCTGCCCATAAATGGCAACATATGATGTTCACACAAGCTAAAGAAGTTAATGTCTCTTACCAAGACCATTTCATCATGTCCTTCATCAAATATCGCACCATTGATGAGGTCTTCTAGAGATTCATTGTAGCCGCTGGTGAGAAATTTCATCGCCTTAGCTACGCGCTTGGGTGTTTTTAGCAGTCCTTCCCGTTCAGGATCTTCTCCTAATCCTACTAACATTGTCCGCACGGCTTGCATCATCTCATCCATTGTTTCTTCCGAGGGTGGATGTATTTCTGGTTCTCTGCCATTATGGGTATTGCGGTCTGGTCGGACATTGATAGCTTCTGCTAAATCGGGAATGAGAGGAGATTGAGAGGTATTAGCACCGTTTGAACCAACGATAGTCATGATTAAATTTTAGTAATTGGTTAGTTGTTAGCACTTAGTTGTCAATTGTCAGTGGTAATTAGTCATTCAAAAAGATAAATGACGAAATTACCAATTAGAGAACACCAGCATTGGAAATAATCGTCAATTCTTCAATTACTGCTTCTTGTGGTAATAAGACAGTGTGTAGAATTGTTGTGGCCACAATTTCTGGAGTTAACATTTGGGAACGGTCAAAGTTAGCCTGAACAGTTGGAGTATCCCAAATTGCCGTATTCACAGAACCAGGACAAATGGCAATGACGCGAATGCCATTAGCCCGTTCTTCTTGTGCGAGGGTTTGGGAGAGGAAAAGAAGTCCTGCTTTACTAACGCAGTAAGCGCCCCAACCTGGAAAGGTTTGTTTGGCTGCTATAGAAGCAATGTTAATAATTGTGCCTTGCCCTTGTTGGCGCATTCCTGGCAAAATTCCCATCATGCACTGAAAGACACTGGTGAGGTTCAAGTCAATGACTTGTTGCCAGTCTTCCAAGGGTGTTTCACTCAGGTTGCCTGTATATCCAATTCCAGCGTTATTAATGAGAATATTTATGTTGCCAAATTCATCAGCTATTCCTTGAATTTTGGATTTAACTTGGGTAACTTCAGCTAAGTCTAGACAAAAGGCTTGGGCTTCTACTCCTAACTCCTGTGCAGCTTTAGCTACAGACTCTAGTTTATCCTGAGAACGACTGACCAATACTACATCTATTCCAGCTTTGGCAAATGCTAAAGCTGTTGCTTTGCCAATTCCGCTACTAGCACCAGTAATTAAGGCGCGTCTTTTTTGCTCAGAATTCATGATATTTTCCAACTTTTTGGCAGCACCTTCAGCCAACAGCCACTCGTAAAATCAATTCAGAGGGAACAGGGAACGGGCAACTTTCTAACAGGAAAAACTCATGTTTAAAAACATGAGATTGAAATAATGACACTGTTTTTTTTCGTGCTACGCATCTTAAAAAACATCTTTTTTCTGACTGAAGCTCTAAACTCAGCAACATTTGTTTCTTATCTGTTCCCTGTTCCCTTTTTTTGTAAATACAAATGCCTATAGCTCTTGAAGATTGTTAAAAATCTTTAAGCAGCCATAGGCAATTATAGCATTGCTGTAATTCTATGCCATTTTCTGGAATATTTTTAGTGAGCAAGTTCTGTGAAAACGCCGATATTACGGAATTTATCATAACGCAGTTGGCGGCGCTCGGCTGGGGTGAGACGGTTGAGTTCGTCTAAGTTTTCCAGCAAGGCTTGTTTTAAGTTGGTAGCCGCTGTTAAGGGGTCTGAGTGTGCGCCACCCAAGGGTTCAGGGAGGATTTGGTCAATAATGCCTAAGTTTTTGAGGTCGTGGGAGATGATTTTCAGGGCTACGGCGGCTAGGTGAGATTTACTGGCATCTTTCCACAAAATTGCGGCGCAGGCTTCGGGGGTAGCTACGGTGTAAACTGAGTGTTCAAACATCAGCAGGCGATCGCCTACACCAATACCCAAAGCCCCACCAGAACCACCTTCACCGATAACTGTACAAATAATCGGTACGTCAAAACTGAACATTTCTCGGAGGTTATAGGCGATCGCCTCTCCTTGCCCTTGATGTTCGGCTTCTATGCCCGCCCAAGCCCCAGGAGTATCAATAAAGGTCAAAATTGGCATACTAAATTTATTGGCGTGTTCCATGAGGCGTAGAGCCTTACGGTAGCCACCAGGAGCCGCCATGCCAAAGTTCCGGGCAACGTTGTCTTTAGTATCTCGACCTTTTTGGTGTCCTAACATCATCACTGGTTGTCCAGCTATGCGACCAACGCCACCAACTAACGCCGGATCATCGCCACCACAGCGATCGCCATGTAACTCCATCCATTCATCACTGATAGACTGGATATAATCTAAAGTGCTAGGGCGGCGGGGATGACGAGCTACCTGCAATCGTTGAGATGGTGTCAGACTGCTAAAAATCTCTTCCCGCAATTGCGTCGCCCGCGTTTCTAATTGGCGAATTTGTCCAGAAACATCAACACCATTTTCTTCAGCCAATTGGCGAATTTGGTCAATCCGAGTGGCCAGTTCTGCTAAAGGCTTTTCAAAATCTAACAGTAGCGGTTTGCGCTCAGTGGTTGCCATAATTATGTTAGTTGTCAGTTGTCAGTTGTCAGTTGTCAGTTGTTGGTTGTCAGTTGTCAGTTGTCAGTTGTCAGTTGTCAGTTCTATTCTCTTTGCTACTGACCAATGACTACTGACCAATGACTACTGACCAACGACCAATGACTAAACTAGTAATGGTCTAAAACCGTGTTTAATGGACACTCGACCAATTTGCTCCATTTTGTCTACGGTAATCTGATTACGCCCCCAAGAAAAGTTTGTATATAACTTCTCAAACTCCAGCAGCATTGATTCGGCAAAACAAGCAAATAATTGCCGCCCTGGCACATCCATATTGACAATTTTCATAATTTTCCAGTCAATATCTAGGGAATGCTCCACAATGCCACCATTTAATACATATACCCCCGGATGCTGAACTTTTGTGCCTAAGTTTTTAGGATAGCCACCATCAATCAATAGGCAGGGTTGTTTTAATGTTGTTGGGTCAATTTCTACGCCTTTGGGCATACTCGCTACCCAGACGACAATATCCGCTTGGGGTAATGCTTCCTGTAACCCCATTATTTTACCCCGTCCTAGTTCTGCTTGTAGTTCTTCGAGACGTTCTTGGTTTCTCGCAATCAAGAGCAATTCTTGGACATCTGTTTTTTTATCTAACCAGCGAGTGACTGCGCTGCCAATATCCCCTGTTGCACCACACACAGCTACAGTTGCTTTGGACAATTCAATCCCTAGTTGTTTGGAAGCTTCTTCTACCTGCCGACAGATAATGTAGGCTGTATGAGTATTGCCTGTGGTGAACCGTTCAAAATCTAGGTTAATATTGCGGACTTGTTTGAACTGCTCTAAATTGAAGTTCTCAAAAATAATTGAAGAAAATCCACCCAAGGCTGTAATATCAATCCCATGCTTCTGAGCATGAGCCATAGCATTAAGAATTTTGCGCGTTGCGGCTTTAATGCGGCGATTAGCCAGCATTTCCGGTAAAAAGCATGATTCTACATACTTTCCTTCTATTTTCTGCCCGGTGATACTGGTGACAGTAATATGATCAACTATTTGCGGCGGGGCGCTACACCAAAAGTCTAGCCCTTGATCGGCATATTCTGGATATCCCAATTCTTGAGCTACTGATTGAGCGTGTTCTAAACTAGTCAGATGTCCAATTAAACCAAACATGGAGTGATATATTAGGCGTGTGCTGTCGTGCAAAACCAATTTTAGATTTTAGATTTTGGAAAAATCAAAAAACTATGCCAACTTTAAATCAGATACAGATACAGCAGGAGTCAGGAGTAAAACTGGCTTGTTGTCAGGCTTTAAATTTAGATCCTGTACCTCATCAATCTGCAATCTGCTATATGATGTCTAACTATTAAAAATACTACATAAGGTGTGCAAATAGTTCGCAATTCGTAATTAAGTAGGGTTTGCCGAAAAAGTTGTCTGTGATAAGAGGGAACAGGGAACAGGGAACAGGGAACAGTTTTCACTACCTTGATATCCTTGATTTCCCATATCCGACAAAGAGAAATGCAACCTTTTTGAGATACCATCAGCCAAAACCTTGCACTTTCTTGTTCCGAAAATCTGCGAAAACTTTATTAATAAACGGTTCTAGCTTTATTCAGCCAGCCCTAAGTAGGTGGAAGTCAGATCACCAAAAATATGTCAAAAAAAGTCAATAGGTCTTAAATCCTTTTTACCCCTGATCCCCTACTCCCTGCTCCCTGCCCCCTACTCCCTAAACCTGGGGTAACATAGTCGTCACCCCAAGGGCATTTTTAAGCGGCTACAAGTCCGTAGGCAGAAAGACGCATGATATCACGGGTAGTGAAGCCAATGTTACTTAAGGCTTCACCATATTGAATCATAAAATCTTCCACTAAAGCGTCTTTTTCCATTGCTAAGACCTTGGCATCATCTGCCACTTGATTGAGCATTTTCCATACCAGGGGCAGGTTTTGGCGGTTTGCTTCTTCTAACTCAGCTTTGGTTTCTTTTGTAAAGTTTTCTTGCAACCACACTTCACCAAAGTTGAGATGGCTGTATTCTTCTTTTACTACGCCTTCTGTGATTTTACGAGCAAAATCATCAGCGACTGGAATATAGATATTGTAGGCGGCGATCGCAAAACATTCGATAATTAATGATTGAATCAAAAGGCAGGTCACGACTTTACCTTCTTTAGCTGCGGCTTGGAAGTTGTCGTGTAGTCCCAAGAAAAACTTTTTCGCAAATTCTAAATCTGGATTCACTTTTAAGTTCCGTCCACAGGCTTCAAATCCTTTTTTGTGGCGACTTTCCATTTTCGAGAGGACAATTAGTTCCTTTTCCTGTGCCGGCAGTAGTTGAGCTAATGTAATGTAATTTTCGTGGGCTTCTTGTTCTCCTTCAATTACAATTGCATTGATGCGGCTATAAGCATCTTTATATATTTCACTTTGAAAATCAATTTTTTCAATTTGGTCTACAAGTTGCTGCATTGTCTGTATTACTCCGTTAACCCTGCTCATTTGATACAAAAACCTAACTTACCCGATAAATTTGGGGTAATTATCACTGTGATTTAATTTAACTTAACAAGAAACTATAGTTATTAGATTAGTTTTTACTGATGGTTGTACTACCAGAAAAACAAATGTATGAAGTCATAGCCAATGTCCAAGCTAAACTGGAATCTCAAAAACGCCGATTTTTGAGGCTGTTAGCAGCACGAACAGGTAAATTTAGAGTTTTGCTGCCGCTAATCGTGGTTTTTCTGACTTCCTTTGGGTTTGAAGTTACCACAAACAACAAAGACTTCCCAGAATAATGGGACTTTAGCCAATTACCCCTGGGGTGGGAGGGAAGTTTTTACTGAACTTTGAATATTCTACCTTAGTAGCGATCGCACTTACAGCTTTTCCAATTTTCACTTCGGCTTTAGCTTGATCTTAATTGGTAAGCAACATGATTTGTTTAAGCTTTTCTTGCTTGAAATTAATTGTAATTAATCATAAAACAATCGGCTTTACCGGAATAATGAAGGGGCTTACCAATAGTTTTTCGTTAATAATAGCAGCAGCGACAATTGCTACGATAGCCGTGATAGTGTTATTTTTAATTGAAACAATAAAATATCTATGTCAGCAAGAGATTTATTTCATCAAGCAGTTAGAACCGCATTAGAAAAAGAAGGATGGATAATTACAGATGATCCCTTAGAGGTAGAATTAGAGGAGATAACCTTTAGAATTGATTTGGGTGCAGAAAGATTAATAGCCGCAGAAAAAGGAGAACAAAAAATTGCTGTAGAAATCAAAAGTTTTGCTAGTAACTCGGCAGTCAGTGAATTCTATACAGCATTAGGACAATTTCTTAATTATCAAACTATGTTAGAAGAAATTGAGTCAGAGAGAGAATTATATTTAGCCGTTCCCAAAGATGCTTATATTTCTTTTTTTCAAACTCGATTTGCTAAAATTACTGTAAAAAAATATCAAGTTAAAATCATAGTATATAATCCAGATCAGGAGGTAATCATACAATGGCAAACATAGAACATTATCGTCAGTGTATTCAAACCATCATCAAAGAACATGGTAAATTTAAGCCCAAATACGACGAAATAGATAATGAACTGATTTTTGATACTATTCATGATCATTATCAACTTATGCGTGTTGGTTGGGATGATTTAAGAAGAGTTTATCATAGTGTCATTCATTTCGATATTAAAGATAACAAAATCTGGATTCAACAAAATATGACAGAATCAGATTTAGCTCAAGAACTTGTAAATATGGGAATAGGAAAAGAAGATATTGTTTTTGGTTTACAACCACCCTATAAACGTCCTTATACCGGTTATGGTGTAGCTTGATTTTTGAATGTTTCAGTTCAGTTGTCAGAATCAGGATTTTGATCACGTATTTGACGATTTATTTTTGCTCTATGTTTAAGGATGAATTGTGCCATCAGGCATCATTGCCCCTTGAAGGTTTGCTCCTGATAGGTCTGCTGCTGATAGGTTTGCTCTTGAGAGTTTTCCTTCTGACAAATTAGCTTCTGAGAGTTTACTTCCTGATAGGTTAGCTCCTGATAATTTGCTTAGTGAAAGATTAGCTTTTGACAGGTTGGCTCCTAACAATTCGACTTCTGATAGGTTAACCCCCAGCAATTCGGCTCCTGACAAGTCACATTTAACACACTTTTTTGTCTTCAATAGCTGCTGAATATGTGCAAGATTTGCAGCATATACAGGTACGGTGACTAAACTAAAAATAGTTGTAATAATAGTCAAAGAAATCTTGTACCCCGCTTTCCGCACTTCATTTTGTAATACGCGAATATTTCCATAATTTTATTTTTTATCGTTTAATAAAACACATATTTTATCCATCATTTTAGGTATTAATATTGAACAATTTAACCCTTGTTAGGAATAATTCTTGAAAAGATGGATACTACATTGTGAAGTGCGGAATATGGGTTGTACATCCACTGATTCCCCTTCTCTAAGTTGTCTGAAGTTACAGGTAAATAGCATATTCAGTATCACTACTCAATTATAACTCCATCATTTCATTACTCAGAGATTTTATGTAAATGAAATACGTTAACCCGGCGGTTAGAAACCGCGTCTACACAGGCAAAACCCACCTGCGTGGGTTTCAAATCCTTGATTTTTCCTTAGTCCGCGCAGGCGGACTTTGTTTGTGTAGCCGTGAATTCCATTCGCCAGGTCTTAAGTTGAAACTTTTAAGCACAAAGAGCTAAAATCTGTTCAACAACTTGCGGGTTAACATCTTGATGTTCTCCCAAAGCCGTCATTCCATGTTTCTCTAAGTTTTTGATAACTGCGGGAATGGTTTCTACTCCCACACCATAATCAGACAAATGAGTGCGAACACCAACTGATTCAAAGAAATCACGAGTTTTAGTAATTGCAGCATTTACCCGTTCCTCTTCCGAACCACCGACAATTTGCCAAACCCTATCTGCATATTGTAGAAGTTTTTGCCACTTGCGATCGCGTCTAATCGTCAAAGTTCCAGGTAACACAACCGCCAAAGTTTGAGCATGATCCATACCATGCAACGCTGTCAACTCATGGCCTATCATGTGTGTGGTCCAGTCTTGAGGAACACCAGCCGCAATTAACCCATTTAACGCCATTGTTGCCGACCAAACCAAATTTGCTCGCGCATCATAATCTGTAGGATTAGCTAAAGTTTTTGGTCCTTCGGAAATCAAAGTTTGTAAAATTGATTCAGCCATGCGGTCTTGTAATGGTGCATTCACCGGATAGGTCAAATACTGCTCCATCACATGAGTAAAAGCATCAACAATACCATTGCTAATTTGCCGAGGAGGCAGGGAGAAAGTTGTTTCTGGGTCAAGAACCGAAAATTTCGGAAACACCAAGGGACTAGCGAAAAATAACTTTTCTTTAGTTTCCCACTTAGTCACAACTGAATTTGTATTCATTTCTGAACCAGTCGCAGGCAAAGTCAAAACCACCCCCATTGGTAAAGCCGAAGTTACTGATGCGTGCTTTGCTAAAATATCCCAAGGGTCGCCCACAAAAGGAACAGCAGCCGCTATAAACTTAGTCCCGTCCGCAACAGAACCACCACCCACAGCCAACAGAAAATCAATCCCTTCTTTGCGGATTAACTCAACCGCTTGCATCAAAGTTTCAAAATGAGGATTAGGTTCAATACCGCCGAACTCAAATACATTTCTACCAGCCAATACCGATTTTACTTGATCATAAACCCCATTAGCTTTAATACTACCACCACCGTAGGTAATCAGAATTTTTGCATCTGCCGGTATTTCTGAACCAATATTAGCGATTTGACCCTTACCAAACAGGATTTTAACTGGGTTGTAAAAAACAAAATTTTCCATAAATTTAGTCACTCAAGAGAATTAGATTTCACCTTGAATATTGTAATGACATTCTTGATTTTTGTGCCTGTACCTACAGAATACTATTTTCCCACAATCTGATTAAAAATTTCATAATGGTTGCCATTATCTGGTAATAATTCTAAGTCTGTGATTGTCCAGCGAACTCCCTCATATACCTGACTCATACAGCCTCCTGTGGAGTGATATGAATATTTTAGTTATTACTGAAATTTGTGAAAATCACATTACTAGAACCTACTTGTAACTTGTAGGGTGCGTCAGACTCAATAATTTGACAAAAAATAGATTCCCTCAACCTGACGCACCACAATTAATTAAGTTATTCCCAAAACATAAAACAGCTAAATTCCATTCATATCATAATTCTTGTATATATTCACTATCAACAGCAGTTTTATTAAATTCACCATTACGCCAAGTATCCGCCATATCTTTAATAAAACTAGCAAGAGGAATAGCAACCAATAAACCCAAGATACCGCCTAACTTTGCTCCTATCAATAAAGAAATTACCACCCATACAGGATTTAAACCAGTTAAATTTCCTAAAATACGTGGAGCAATAATATTAGAATTAATTTGATCAATAGCCACACCTATAGCCGCAACCTCTAACCCTAAACCAAAGTCTTTTAAAGTTATTAATAAACTCACAATACCAATACCAATACCAGTACCAAAAGGAAATAGCGAAAACAAGCCAATTGCTATCCCAAAAAGTAGTGATAAAGGCACTCGTAAAACGACAAAAGCCAATGTTATAGATACAGCCAAAATAGCCCCTAAAGTAGCTTGACCAATGAAATAATTATTAAAATCTTCCCGCAGCAATTTCCGTACCTTTTTCGCTGTTTGTGGCGGAAACCAAAGATAAATACCATTCCATAAACTTTCACCATTCAATACTAAATAAATAGTCAAAACTATAGTGATTAATAAATTAAATAAATTACCAATAGTATCGAAAGCAAAACCTAAAATCTTGCCAGTGAAAGATTGCAATTGACTAGATATTTTTCCTAAAATTTCCCCAGCCAATCCACTTAAATTTACTGGTAATTGCTGGGTGGATGCCCAATTTTGCAAAGCTTCTATTTGTTGAGTTGCCGATTCTATCCAATAGGGAAGAAGATTAGCTAACTCATTCAATTGTTCGAGAATAAGTGGTAGTAGAATCACACCTACAGCACCCAAAATAATAATAGATAACAGTAATACGACGACAACTGCTAAAATTCGAGGTACTCCACGTTTTTGAAGAAGTTGAATGGGATAATCTAGCACAAAAGCCAGAAGAATAGCAACGGAAATTACACTAACTAAAGGCTGAAAATAGTTAATGAATTGAATTAGTAACCATCCATTTAAAAGAATCACAGGAAAGGCTAATCCTATGTTTAACCATTTAGGTGAATTTGGTAAATTTTTTACTGGCTGCATGGAATTTATTAATAATCTAAATTTTGGCAAAATATCTAGAAAACTTAAAAAGGTTGTAAATTGAATTATCAGACTATAGAGTTTTGATGAAATCCAGCATAATTTTTCGAGGTAAAGCTGCTAAAGGTCTGATTTGTCCGGCTTTTTCAGAATAATATTCACCCTTGTCAATATCTTCTGCTGTTAATAAGTCTAAATCCCACCCTTCTGAAAGTACAAGTTGATTGACTGGGACTAACAATGGTGCTTGAAATACATGACGCACAGCTTTTTCATCGCTATAAATTCCAAATTTTGTAAAATCAGTTAACTGATAACCAATTTCTTCCATAACCTCTCGCTGAACGGCTATTTCTGGAGTTTCCCCCGGTTCTAGATGTCCACCGAATAAAGCCCAACAACCAGGAGCAATAATATTAGGAATATTATCCCGTAATTGCATTAAAAACTTATTTTCTTGACAAAGAATGGTAACAGCTACATAAGCTAATTGACTATTCATAAATTACTTTTCCTCTAAATAAAGTTCACCATATTCTTTGCCAGCCAAAGGGACACTTTGGTACTGAACATTGCCCTTCAATACTACCTGTTCTCCAACTTGAAAATCGCCCTGATTAGTGATCACCCAAATTTTCCCAGTTGAATCATTAATTTGATATGCTTTTTTCTTAATTAACGGAGCATATTTTTCTACTTTACCTTGAATGTAAACTGGCGTGTCCTGATTTTTTTTGGTAATTTTTTGAATCTGTGTTACATTAGCACCAATATTGAAATTTTGAAGATTGATACCAGAATTTACTCCCTTACCACAAGCATAAAGTCCCGTTACCAGAGAGAAAGATAGTCCCACAGTAAAAATTTTTGCTGGTGGCATCAAAGCTATAGATTGAGCTATTTTTTGTATTACTGCCAATTTTATCTCCAGGTTACAGAAATTACTCGTTATTGATCATAATGTTATTTGGTCGCAAAAAGATAGTGATTCTGTCAAAATCATGAAGAGATGAATAAATTATCAGCGATACCTTCAGTTAGTAACGTTCTTGTCTTTCTTGTTGGAGAATAAGTTAATATCGGATATAATGGCTTTTTTATGTTATTAATTAATTTATACCAATTTAGTACAATTTACTTATCCTAAATTTATGTCTAACTCTAAACAACCTCTGACTTATCCTACCGTTAGCAAAAGTGAGCAAGTGGATAATTATCACGGAATTGCGATCGCCGATCCTTACCGAGCCTTAGAAGACCCGGATACAGAAGCAACAAAAGCTTGGGTAGAAGCACAAAATCAAGTTACCTTCGGCTATTTAAACGAAATTCCTGCCAGAGAAAACATTAAACAGCGGCTTACCAAACTTTGGGATTATGAAAAATATGGAACTCCCTTTAAAGAAGGTGAAAGTTACTTTTATTTCAAAAATAATGGACTGCAAAATCAAAGTGTTCTCTATACTCTGCCAAATTTAGATGCGGAACCCAGAATTGTACTTGATCCTAATCAACTTTCAGAAGATGGAACAATTGCCCTTTCAGGAATTTCTATCAGTGAAAATGGTCAACTTTTAGCATACGGTTTATCTAATTCTGGTTCAGATTGGCAAGAATGGAAAGTTAGAAACATTGCCACAGGTGAATATCTACAAGATCATCTCCAATGGATTAAATTTTCTGGTGCTTCTTGGACTCATGATCATCAAGGGTTTTTCTACAGTCGTTATGATGAACCAAATGAAAAAACCAAATTAGAAGATGTCAATTATTACCAAAAACTTTATTATCATCAACTTGGTACACCCCAATCAGCGGACATCTTAATTTACGATCGTCCTGATGAAAAAGAATGGGGGTTTTCTGGGAATGTCACAGAAGATGGCAAATATTTGATAATTTCCATCTGGCTAGGAACTGACTCCAAAAACTTGGTTTTTTACAAGGATCTAACAAATGAAAATTCTGAAGTCATCGAACTAATTAACCAATTTTCAGCAAATTACAGCTTCATTGATAATGACAATCATATTTTCTACTTTCGCACAGATTTCAATTCTCCAAAAGGTAGAGTTATTGCCATTGATACGAAAAATCCAACTTCCGAAAATTGGCAAGAAATTATTCCTCAAGCAGCAGAAACATTAGAAAGTGTCAGTATCTTAAATAATCAGTTCGTGGCTGATTATTTACAGGATGCCCATAGCCAAATCAAAATATTTGATCTCAAAGGTAATTTTATTCGAGAAGTAGAATTACCCGGAATTGGTTCAGCCAGCGGATTTGCTGGTAAACGGCATGATACAGAAACATTTTATAGTTTTACCAGCTTTACTACCCCCGGAACTATTTATCGGCATGACATGAAAACAGGTAAAAGCGAAATTTTCCGGCAGCCAAAAGTAGATTTTAATGCTGATGAATATGAAACAAAACAGGTATTCTATGCCAGTAAAGATGGTACAAAAGTGCCAATGTTTATTACCCACAAAAAAGGAATTAAATTAGATGGTAACAATCCCACCTACCTCTATGGATATGGTGGTTTTAATATCTCCTTAACACCAAGTTTTTCTGTTAGCCTGTTAATATGGCTAGAAATGGGGGGAGTCTATGCTGTTCCTAATTTACGTGGTGGTGGTGAATATGGAGAAGAATGGCATCAAGCAGGAATGAAATTGCAAAAGCAGAACGTTTTTGATGATTTCATTGCTGCGGCTGAATGGTTAATTGCCCATAATTACACCCAACCTGCCAAATTAGCCATTGGTGGAGGTAGTAATGGTGGTTTATTGGTGGGTACTTGCATGACACAACGCCCTAATTTGTTTGGTGCAGCCCTACCCGCAGTAGGCGTTATGGATATGTTGCGCTTCCATAAA
The DNA here is from genome assembly GCF_002368115.1 of Dolichospermum compactum NIES-806. Classification (NCBI taxonomy): domain Bacteria; kingdom Bacillati; phylum Cyanobacteriota; class Cyanophyceae; order Nostocales; family Aphanizomenonaceae; genus Dolichospermum; species Dolichospermum compactum. The sequence goes on from NZ_AP018316.1 coordinate 4,361,429, forward strand.
TTTACCATTGGCTGGGCTTGGGTGGCTGAATATGGTTCTTCAGAAAACCCAGAAGAATTCGCAACTTTATATGCTTATTCACCTTTGCATAATTTGAAGCCGGGAACAGCTTATCCAGCTACATTAATTACTACCGCAGATCATGATGATCGTGTAGTGCCTGCTCACAGTTTTAAATTTGCTGCGGCTTTACAAGCAGCGCATAGTGGCGATGCACCTGTATTAATTAGAATTGAGATGAAGGCAGGACATGGTGCTGGTAAACCAACAGCAAAAATTATTGAGGAAGCAGCAGATAAATGGGGTTTCTTAGTTAAAGTTTTGAAAGTTGAAATTTAATTTGTCGTTTTAATAAGTCACCCGTGATGTTTCATAATCATTACTCTGATGAAAAATTTACCCACAAAAAAAAGCGGGCTAACCGCTTATTAGAAGGTTAACCCGTTTGACTTTGGGAACGTGCTACAGAAATTGTTACTGCAATACCAACTTAACATTGGCATTTTGCAGACCGCGCTGTTTTACTTCAGCCAAAGTCTTGTTAACGGCATATTTTTGATTGATAGAGTTGATCAACTCGGTCTGGTTGTGCTTCTTAGCAACACCCCAAAGGTCAGCAATGAGGTCAAAAGAACCGTCACTGTTACGAGACCAACCTAGATCGTACTCGCCTTCCAATACAGCAACGATGTCGGAACGGAGACGCTGACCATTATAACCACGAACATCAGCTTCAGTCTTTACGCTGATACCTAAGTCGCGCAAAGAAGACTTGAGAATTTCGGCATCGGTGATCTTGGTACGCAGAGTGCTAAAGTGAGACATTTGGGTTTCCTCCAATAAGAAGATTGATGAGAAAAACGACAACGGTTCTTTTCCAACTAAGCCGCATGATTTGGGAACGGCTTTTTTCTATCTGTTAGCCTTGTGACTAACCTTTCCCCCTGACAAACAGCAGAGGAAAGCTTTTAAAACTCCATGCGCTGATATTCAGCGACAGAGGAGGCTGCGGGTCTAGCACGCTGTCTGGCCCAATCCCTTAAGGCTGTGACCTGTTCTTGCATCGTTCGTGACAGCGGCAAAGTAGACTTCAATGCAGCAATAATATCTAATTGGGTGAACTCCCGATCTTGGGCGAAGGCTTCATACATAGCCGCCACTATCGCTTGTTCAATTTCTGCGCCAGAAAAGCCATCGGACATTTTTGCTAGTTGCTCTAGGTCAAATCTAGCAATTTCTTCCCGGCGTTTAGTCAGGTGAATACCGAAGATATCCTGACGTTCTTCAGGTGTGGGCAGATCCACAAAGAATATTTCATCAAAGCGACCTTTCCTCAAAAACTCTCCAGGTAAGCGTTCTACTCGGTTAGCAGTCGCCATGACAAACACTGGAGATTTCTTTTCTTGCATCCAGGTAAGGAAAGAGCCGAAAATTCTGTTTGATGTCCCCCCATCAGAATCGCCAGAACCACCGCTACCCGCAAAGGATTTATCCAATTCGTCAATAAACAGAATCGTGGGGGAAATTGATTCTGCTGTTTTCAGGGCGTTCCGCAGGTTGGCTTCACTTCGACCCACCATTGAGCCGTCGTATACCCGCCCCATATCTAATCTCAGAATTGGTAAACCCCATAAACGGGAGGTAGTTTTAGCAATCAGTGACTTACCACAACCAGGAACACCGAGAATTAACATTCCTTTTGGTTGGGGCAACCCATACTCTCTCGCTCTTTCTGTAAAGGCGTTAGAGCGTTGGGTGAGCCAGGTTTTCAATTCTTCCAAGCCGCCAACAGCGTCAATGGTTTCATCTTCTTCGATGTACTCCAAGATACCGTTACGGCGGATGAGTTGTTTTTTCTCGGATAAGACGATATCAACTTCATCTTCCGTCAAACACCCAGTTGTTACCTGTGCTTTGCGGTAGACTTTCTCAGCTTCATCTTTAGTTAGACCTAAAGCGGCTCTGAGTAGCTTTTCTCGCGCCTCGGTGGTTAGCCGTCGTCCACGATTTTGCTCTTGATGGACGGTTAAAACTTTATTTAACTCAGCCATGTCAGGCAATTGAAAATCTAAAACAACAACTTCTTTTTCTAGTTCTATCGGAACTTGTTGCACAGGAGACATTAAAATAATGTTCTTTTGCGTTCCTTTAAAACTAGCGATCGCGTCCCGGAGCGATCTGGTTGTTGCCGGCGCATCAATAAACGGATGTAAATCTTTAAGAATAAATATACTGGGTTCTTTTTGCCGAATAATCCAATCAATAGCTGCTTCGGGAGAAACAGTATTGTGTTGAGTTGTATTCCGGGGTTGACCGTACTCGACGATACCGTGAGTTACTGTCCACACATATACTCGTCTTTGGGGTTTTAAATCTTGGGAGACTTTAAAAATTGACTGCTCTGCCCGCTCTTCCTCGGAGGTCACAAGGTAGATTAAAGGGTATTGAGCTTGAATTAAAATATTGAGCTCTTCTTTCATACTATCGACCTACTTGAGACCTTATAGAGACAGTACCGATCAGCGATCGCATGGCGTTAAGCCAGACTATTAATCATCATTAATTCCTATCTAACAAGGAACTAATTCTTCCTCACCCTTGGGATAGGTTTCTTCTTTTTCTCTACCATCAATTGATAGATGATCCTGACCGATGATTCCTGGTTGGTTGCCCAAGTTCACGAGTTCACCATCACGCAGTACGAGTGAGGTTTCACAGGTGGGGCAGGAATAAATCCGGTGGGTTCGGCCATGAGTAGACGCTTCTATCTCTTCTACTATTTCTGAGTTGGTCAGGTAGAAACTGAGCGCCCGTTCTGCTAGGTCTGACATTGGTTCTGAGTCAACGGCAGAACGGATTTTAAGTTTTCTGTGCAGTTCCGGTGATAAATATAACGTAACCTTTTGCTTAGTTTGCATACAACTTTCTGGTGGTCTTACCCGGGTATGTATACCACCTTATCGGCTCTTTTCTCAGTTGTCAAGATGGTAAAGCGTTTTAACTGCAATTTTGTTACATTTCGTAATATATTTAGATCTTTCTGTCTGAATCAGGATGTCCAGGATTTAGGGATTTTCAGGATTTTTTTGGTGCTTGAGTTTAACGGTGAAGGGAATCACGTCCATGCACTGATTGAATATCCTCCTAAATTATCCGTTTCTCAAATAGTAAATGCCCTAAAAGGGGTATCCAGCCGCAGATATGGACAAGCCGGATATAAAAAACCCTAGTAATAAATATAGGCAGTAATATAAAAATTGCCAACAAATTGAAATTAATAAGGTATTGACAATAAATTCAGGAGCAAAAATGAGAGAATGAATCTGAATTAAATAAAAATACCAAAAAATATGAATAACCAAAAAGAAGAATTTGAGTGTAAATAATGAAGATAAAGAACAAGGAATAAACAAAGAAAATCCGATTAATATCATACAGGGGTATTCCCGTGACCATCGTCCAGACTTAAAACAATGTATATTAGATTTAATAGTAAGTAGTGATGGAGATATACCTTTATTTTTTAGAGGAGCATCAGGAAATGAATCATTAATGTCCCTCTCAAAGCCTTAGCAAATCGCGGTTGTACTCATGCGATCGCTATTCATTTAGGAAATGGTGAACTCTGGAATCGGCATGAATTTCCCAACCAGACAATAATTGAAATTCGTCCAAAGGAAGATATGGGTAGTCCTAACAAATTACTAGATTTCAGTCCCGAACGGATTCAACTTTTGCAAAAACGGGGTTATCAAGATGCCAAACGCTGTCTTGAGCCAATTTTACAAACACTGATGATTGAGCGATCGCGCCAAGAAAGTTTTGCGCGACTTCAGGAAACATCAAAGCAATTAAGAGACGATCCACCAATATATTAATGAAAACTGAATGATGAAACAGCCTTGGGGTGCAGTACAAATAAACAAGGTGCTGTGCGCTATGATTTCCGGCGTGGGAATAGGGATGATCTTGTGGGGGTGTAATGCTAATAACTCCCAGCTTCAAGAGACAAGATGGAATATATATAGAAATAAGCGTTATGGTTTTGAGTTTCCCTATCCGCATACTTGGCAGGTGTTAGGAAACCCAGACAATAGTGATGGTGTTGTTTTAGTTTCACCAAACCAAAAAAATCTAGAAATTCGTGCTTATGCAAGTAAGCCTGTATTAAAATCCGTAACTGAAAATTCTCAGCCTGTCCCTAATTTTCGGACTCATCAAGGTTTTGCTGGAGTATTGGCTGTAGAGGCTGGAGAAAAGGTGACTGTGATCAAATTAACTATTAGCCAAGAGCAATTGGCATATCACTGGCAAGGACAAAGCACGAGTCAAGACTTTAAAAATTATTATCGGCTGTTTTATTACATTGCCCAGGAGTATAAAATTAGTCAGTAGCTAATTGTCAGTTGTCAGTAGGAAAAATCTTCTCCCCTGCTCCCCTGCCTCTTGGCTGTTCCCTGTTCCCTGTTCCCTGTTCCCTTCATTAAGAGAATTTAATGATGAAGAGGGGACATAAACCTGATAGATTTAGCTATCAGCGAGTAAAAACTGGTAAAGATGAAAGTCCTGGTTATTGGTGGTGATGGGTATTGCGGTTGGGCAACCGCGCTTTACCTTTCTAATCGAGGTTACGAAGTTGGAATTTTAGATAGTTTGGTGCGGCGACACTGGGATAATGAATTGGGTGTAGAAACCCTTACCCCAATCGCACCAATTCAGAAACGTCTCCAGCGATGGCAGGATTTGACTAGTAAGTCTATTGATCTGTTTATCGGGGATATTACTAATTACGAGTTTCTGCACAAAGCTTTACACGAATTTCAACCAACTGCGATCGTGCATTTTGGTGAACAGCGTTCAGCGCCTTTTTCCATGATTGACCGAGAACACGCTGTTCTCACTCAGGTGAATAATGTGGTTGGCACGTTGAATTTGCTGTACATTATGCGGGAAGATTTCCCAGATTGCCATTTGGTGAAGTTGGGAACAATGGGTGAGTATGGAACTCCCAACATTGATATTGAAGAGGGATACATTACGATTGAACATAACGGACGTAAGGATACTTTGCCCTATCCGAAACAGCCCGGTTCTATGTATCACTTGAGTAAAGTCCATGACAGCCATAATATCCACTTTGCTTGCCGGATCTGGGGTTTAAGGGCTACAGACTTAAATCAGGGGATTGTTTACGGTGTCTTAACCGAAGAAACGGGGATGGACGAACTGTTAATTAACCGGTTGGATTATGATGGTGTATTTGGTACAGCATTGAATCGCTTCTGTATTCAAGCTACCGTGGGACATCCTCTCACCGTCTACGGTAAAGGTGGACAAACTCGTGGCTTCTTGGATATTCGGGATACGGTGCGATGTATTGAGTTAGCGATCGCTAATCCGGCTGAACCAGGAGAATTTCGTGTGTTTAACCAATTTACCGAACTATTTAGCGTCGTTGATTTGGCAATGATGGTGAAAAAAGCCGGCAACGCTATGGGACTGAATGTGGATATTAATCACATAGACAACCCTAGAGTGGAGAAGGAAGAACACTATTTCAACGCCAAAAACACCAAACTCTTGGATTTGGGCTTACAACCGCATCTTCTCTCGGATTCTCTACTTGATTCACTATTAAACTTTTCTGTCAAGTATCAGAACCGAGTTGATCACAAACAAATTCTCCCCAAAGTCTCTTGGCATAGAAAATAGGTGACAGTAAAGGAGGCAAGAGGCAAGAGGCAAAAGGCAAGAGGCAAAAGGCAAAGGTGGATTCATTCTCCCCTGATTCCTGACTCCTGACTCTTAACTTCTGACTCCTGACTCTTAACTCCTAACTCCTAACTCCGAACTCCGAACTCCGAACTCCGAACTCCGAACTCCTTCTTTTTATGAGAATTGCCCTATTTACAGAAACCTTTTTACCTAAAGTTGATGGCATTGTTACCCGTCTTCGCCATACTGTTGACCATTTGCAACGTCTTAGCAATCAAGTTTTGGTATTTGCCCCCGAAGGTGGTATCACTGAACATAAAGGTGCGAAAGTTTACGGAGTTAGTGGCTTTCCCTTACCTCTCTATCCAGAGTTAAAAATGGCACTGCCCCGCCCTGCCATTGGTCACGCTTTAGAAGAGTTTCAACCAGATATTATTCATGTTGTTAATCCCGCAGTTCTCGGACTATCAGGGATTTTTTATAGTAAAGTTCTCAAAATTCCTTTGGTGGCTTCTTATCATACTCACTTGCCCCAATATCTACAACATTACGGATTAGGGATGTTAGAAGGGTTACTATGGGAGTTGTTAAAGCTGGGTCATAATCAGGCTGAATTAAATTTGTGTACCTCTACGGCAATGGTAAAGGAACTTTCAGCGCATGGGATTGAAAGGTGTGATTTATGGCAACGGGGGGTAGATACAGAATTATTTCATCCTGATTTAGTCAGTGCCAAAATGCGATCGCATCTTTCCCAAAATCATCCAGATAGCCCTTTATTATTGTATGTTGGTCGTCTTTCAGCGGAAAAGGAAATCGAACGCATTAAACCGATTTTAGAAGCTATTCCTGATGCCAGATTAGCATTAGTTGGCGATGGTCCCCACCGTCAAGCTTTGGAAAAACACTTTGCTGGGACAAATACTTACTTTGTTGGTTATCTTATGGGTAAAGAATTAGGCTCTGCCTTTGCCAGTGCTGATGCTTTTATTTTTCCTTCCCGCACAGAGACACTCGGATTAGTGCTGCTAGAAGCTATGGCTGCCGGGTGTCCAGTAGTAGCAGCCCGTTCTGGAGGCATCCCTGATATTGTGACAGATGGTGTAAATGGATATCTTTTTGATCCAGAGGCTGATATTCAAGAAGCGATTAATGCTACAATCCGTTTGTTAAAACAACGGCAGGAAATAGCTATTATTCGGACAAATGCCCGTGCAGAAGCAGAGAAATGGGGATGGACATCGGCGACACAACAACTAGAAAATTATTATCAAAAAGTAATCTTAAAGAGGAGTCAGGAGTCAGAATAAGAATGCTAAACCCCTTCCAAGTTGAAATCCATAGTTTTTTCTATGGCGAAAACTCAAGTTTTCAAGATGGATGAACTATGGACAAAGGTGGAAGATGTTAATAGCAGAAATCTGATGGAAATTCGGATTAGTGCGAGTCGGGGGATTGCCGGTTATGCTCGGTCAAATTGTGACTATTAATGATGCGGCGTTAGAATTTTAGGTTCTCCGGTCAGACAAGCTAATAATAGAAATAATAATGAATTAATTTTGGCTATTTGCGATCGCCAAAACCCAAATATTTTCATTCTCTGGAATCAATCTTTAACTTCTCAATCTGAGTTACTCAGTGCAGATGTAGTGGAGAAGTTAGAACGGAGTATTAATCTCACTGTTAATCCGTTAACTAACCCAGAAGGTGGATCTCGTAGTGGGTTAGTGGTCTTAGAAGATATCAGTTGAGAAAACGCATGAAACCTACCTTCCGCACCTTAAACTGTCACACAACGGAAATTGGTCGTTTGGAGATTTGGTTTTAGCGAACTGCTTGCAGCAGCGCTTCGCTATCGCCTACCAATATTTCTTGGTTTTGGTACAAAATACAACATTAAATGGGGATAAAAATCAGAAAAAACCGATTGTGACACCGGGGGGTGCGGAATGTGGGATGAAAAGCACCTTATACCGTTATCTGAATCCTCATGTAGCCGAGCAGGTGATGGCTTTGGGACAGGATACTTTAATGGTGGGTGAACGGAAGGATGTCACTATGTTGTTTTCTGAAAACCAACAGATCAAGCTGTGCAAATTCATTTAGAACGCGCCTATCAATACCAGCAGATACCACCACCAAAGTCCTGGGATGGTGTTTGGACAATGATGGCAAAATAGTCAGTTGTTAGTTGCTGTAAACCAATGACCAATGACCAATGACCAATTACCTAACCTTCTTCAGAACCGTTACTTTGAAAAGGTTGTTCACCGATTTTCAGTTGTTTTTTTGATTGTTTTAACTGTTTCCAAAGTAACTTAATCTGGTCATAAGCCTCATCTGGTGAGATCTTGCCACCAGTTTCTAAATTGCAAATATAACTAACCTTTTGGGCAAATTCCTGCAAATTCGCATTAAATACCAAGTTTTCTGGTTTGACATGACCATAATAGCGACCACGGGGATAGAGAAAATCTTCTTTGCTCATCATTTTTTTTCTCCATTTACTCAACTGCTCTATAAAACTTATATAATACTGACAGCGCAGCGTGCCTTAAGCCATACATTGCTGTTTGTTTCCCCTCTTGGTGATCAAGACAGATGGATAGTTCTGTCTTCATAGCTCCTCTACCCTGTAAGAGTGGGATAGATAAAACTATTACATCCTACTGATAGTTTAGAGTGGCGTGAGCCATAGGTGGAGCTTTAGGGCAGTTATTCACGTTTAGTTATTCTCTAATTTATTAACAACAGATTTTATTAAATTCAATGTGTCATTAATATATCTCTTAAGATAGATTAATACATTCATTTTTGCAATACTTGGAAAAACTTTCCTTGCAAACCATAATTATACATTTAAATTAGAATAATTGAAAATACAAGTATTTGATGAGTGAACTACCCACACTGACCTGACGGTACAGCGTGGGCTTCCTGCCCAGCAGAAAGCTTAATAAACCTGTTCTGTCAGATTGGGAAAATACAATACCTGAAAGGTTTACGGGGCTTTGGTTTTGACATTTTATGCATTAATTTTATTTTTTAATACATAAAAAAGCGCCAAATCTTGATGAAATAAGAGTTACAAAAGATGGATTCGATTATTGTTTTCCGAGAGTGACAGAACAGGGATAGGGTTCGCGGAAGAAGTCTTTTCCTTAGGGCTAGTACCGCAAAGCGGAAGTTAAAAGTCAAAAGTAATATTAACAATACCTTGTCCATTCTCTGTAGGTTGGGTTAAGCGACAGCGCAAATCAAGGCTTATTACAATTTGGACAAGGTATTGATTAAGCAAGCTTTTTGACGATTGAGAATGGTTGGTGTATTTACGCCGCAGTGTACCAGGAGTCAGGGGGAAGAAAGAAGATGGGAATATTCCCGACTTCTCCAAGAAATCGGGAATATGAAGTATCAATTGTAATTTACTACTTAGACAGATGTGCGAGTTGCTTCTAGTAAACTGGAAAAGTAAAACTTTGTTCGCGTCATAGCTTGTCGTTGGATTGAAAAGCCATTTTTTTCCAGAACTTTGATCACATCAGCTTTAGGATGTAAATAAGCGCGAGTGGTTTTACTCGGACCAGGGAAGAAAGTACCAATTTTTTTGAGGATAGTCAGGAAGCAAGTTTTAGGCGCAAAACTGAGAATAATTCGTGATTGCGCTAAAGAACACAGATGAGAAATCATCTCGTCAGCTTTTTCTAGAGGGTAATGAATCAAAACATCTAAACAGATTACAGTGTGATAATTACCACTTAAAGATTCTAAATCCTGTACTGCAAAGGAGGGATTTACAGTATTGGACAAAGCCATTACAGCCCTATCCTGAGCTTCTGATACCATTTTGGCAGAAATGTCGCTGGCGTAGACCTTAGCGCCACTTATAGCCAGAGGAATACTCAGACTACCTACACCACACCCAGCATCACAAATTGATAATGATGGTAAATTGTTGTCAGCTTCTAACCAGCCGATGACATTATCTACAGTTTGTTGATGTCCAGTGCGAATATCTAGCTGAACCTTGTTGACTTCACCATCACCATAGATGCGTTGCCACCTATCAAAACCTGTGGAGTTGAAGTATTCGCGGACTATTGTTTTATCCTCGGCTGCGTTCATAAACTCAATTGTTAATTGTTCACAATTCTTAAAATTATCATCCCAATTATATGTAAAGCTGCACAGAATCATAAAATTCAATAGACATCTCCAGAAATTAAATATGCGTATCCTAGAACCCTTGTAGAGACGTTCCATGGAACGTCTCTACATTCTTTTCTGGATATGTCTAATGAATTCATCTGTGTTTATCTGCGTTTATCTGCGGTCAATTATTTTTGAGATCTTATTCTATGCAGCTTCATCTGAATTTGGTATCAGTAGATTCTCAGCGACAAAAATCCCAGTCAGTTTAAATTCTTAAAAACTTACTAGCTAATTTAATCGCGTCCGTAATGTCTACATCACCATCACCGTCAGCATCTAGAAATTTATTGAGTAATGGATTACCACCAGATTGTAAAAAACTCAAAATTAAAGGGACTAAAGTTGGTAATAATTGTTGAATTGTATTTACATCTAAGCTAGTACCCTGGGCGGCAGTTTCCGCTACTTGTGCTTGGATATCTGAAGAAAATAAGGTATCTACAGCTTGGGAATGGGCTGAAGTGCCGGCAAATTGATTGACTAAATCTTGTACGGCTTCACTGCCGTCAGTAGCTTGTTTTGCCTGTAAAGATGATTGTACTTGTTTACCGACAACTGATAAAACTGATTGCATGGTGGAAGAGTCTGCACCAACACCATTGCCTAATTGTTTAACTGTGGTGGCAATATTTACTAAATTATCCAAACCACCGGGTTGAGTGGAATTACTAACTGCACCAAGAATTTGATCAAATAGCCCCATTAATTTTTTCCTGTTGTTTTTAATATCTCTAATTATCAATGATACAGCAAAATCAAGTCATCAACAGTTAGAAATCAGGAATAAAGTCAAAATTATTATAGTGATGAATGAGCAATTGGTATCACTATTTGTCAAAGTTTTGTTTGTAAATTACCGAGTAAGAGACCTTCTTTATGGAGTAATATCGCCTTTTTTGAGGCTGTTTGAAAATAGCTATTGCCTACTAATAACCCTCCAGATGTACCTAAAAATGATATTCCCAGGAAAAGACTATACCCCAGGACAACTTTTTTCTGATACTCACGCGGGGGAATAATTTTTGAAAAGAGCTAAAATGTTTAAACTCAGAGATAAAGTTCATATGGTGACTTAGCATTTCACTTTCCCATGAATTGGGATTAGGTCAAAAATGGAGAATTTAAAAGTCAGTCAATCAGGCAACACCACACATACACTGAAATATTAGTTTATCAAAAATTGTTGCTTTTTACTTTGCTATCTGAGAAAAACATTATACAGGTAATAACTTCTATCCTTCATGCCTTTGTCTCGTATTGTTACACTAATTGTTGGCCTGATCGTCATTTTGGCGTTAATCCTATGGCTAATTGATTCTCTTTCCCGGTTGTACTGGCAGTTGTCCTATTCGCCGTTGTTGGGTAATTTACTATTATTACTGCTAGTTTTACTAATTGGTGGTTTGATTGCTGCTTTTGTTTATTATGTCTTGGTGCTGCGGCAGGGGGAGGAAAAATCCCGTCGTCAACGTCAAAGGGTGACTTCTGCCCAAATTCCGGCGGCTAAATCGGATGCGGCTTCTTCTACTTTGCAAGCGGTACGTCAACAGGTAGCCCAAATTCAAGATGAGGTGACACGCCAAGCTTTACTGAGTCGGACTAAGGAAATTGAGGCGAATTTAGCGAGAGGGGAAATTCAGGTTGTTGTTTTTGGTACTGGTAGTGCTGGGAAAACTTCCCTGGTAAATGCGATTATGGGGCGGATAGTTGGTGAGGTGAATGCGCCAATGGGGACGACTCAGGTGGGTGAAACCTATTGTTTACGCTTAAAGGGTTTGGAACGGAAGATATTAATTACTGATACTCCAGGGATTTTAGAACCGGGGGTGGCGGGTACGGAACGGGAACAATTGGCTAGGGCTTTGGCGACGGAAGCGGATTTACTGTTATTTGTGGTAGATAATGATTTACGCCGTTCTGAATATGAACCATTGCGGGGTTTGGCGGAAATTGGCAAGCGATCGCTTTTAGTTCTGAATAAAACAGATTTATACACTGAAACTGACATAGAATCAATCTTGGCGAGATTACGGGAGCGGGTACGGGGTTTTATTGCTACTAATGATGTGGTGGCGATCGCTGCCAATCCCCAAATAGCCCAATTAGAAACCGGCGAAACCTTTCAACCTGAAGCGGATATTATCCCCTTATTACGGCGTATGGCTGCGATTTTACGCGCTGAAGGTGAAGATTTAGTGGCAGATAATATTCTCTTACAGTCTTTACGCTTAGGAGAAGAAGCCCGTAAACTGATAGATTCTCAGCGTCGTCGGCAAGCTGATAAAATTGTTGAGCGGTATCAATGGATTGGAGCAGGTGTGGTTTCTGTCACCCCATTGCCAATGGTAGATTTACTCGCAACCGCCGCTGTTAATGCCCAAATGGTAGTAGAAATTGGTAGGCTTTATGGTTGTGATTTAAACATGGAACGGGGCAAAGAATTAGCGCTATCTTTAGGAAAAACTATTGCCGGTTTAGGGATCGTTAAAGGGGCTATTGAATTATTATCAACGGCTTTGCAACTCAATGTGGCTACTTTTATTGTGGGTAGGGCAATTCAAGGGGTGACAGCGGCATATTTAACCCGAATTGCGGGGAAAAGTTTTATTGAATATTTTCGTCATGATCAAGATTGGGGTGATGGGGGCATGACAGAGGTAGTACAACAACAGTTTCAGATTAATCGCCGGGATGAATTTATCAAAGTTTTTGTGCAAGAAGCGATCGCTAAAGTCGTCAAACCATTAACTGATACCTTTGCAGAAAAAGAAGATTATAAATAAAAACACTGAAATAATTATTGAATATTTCACATACTGAATTATTGTCTATAATTCCGGAAATCCGCCGGTGCTTCAGATTCGAGACTATGCTTCGCTATCTAAAATTTCCAGAACTTTGTATAAAACTTATCCTTTGAGTTATTCAGAAATCTGAAATTACTGATTGTGACACTAACAGTTTAATAATGGTGTATTATGCCGTCTATTTAAGCGTACCCATGGGTGCAAGGGCTTTACACACCCTACGGATCTGTTTACAAATCAAATATGATGACTACAGAAGATAGTCTTACTACTTTTTCAAGGATTTTATTTACGTATAATTACTTAATTATATCTTTAGGTTTGACTAAAATTTCAGTAAAATAACTATGGCTTATTTAGCCTGAACTAAGGAGAATATTTACAAGCTTAAAAATAATATACACAACGCCATTATTTGCATACAGGAATTAATACAAAGGAATTAATATGAAATTCAATGAGTCCTCTGCTCGTTCTGATGGTATTGATCTCTTATCCCTCTACTACACAAACCCCTCTATTCAACTTCGTAATCAGCTTGTTGAATTACATCAAGGATTAGTGCGAAAAATTGCCTATAAATTTAGCCAGAGTTGTTATGAATCTTATGAAGATCTAGAACAAATTGGATATTTTGGTTTAATTAGAGCAATTGAACGTTTTGATCCTGATCAGGGATATGCTTTGAGTTCCTTTGCTGTACCGTATATTCGCGGTGAGATTCTTCACTTTTTGCGTGATAACTCTACCTTATTAAAAATTCCCCGTCGTTGTCAAGAAGTTTACAGTCAAGGACAAAAAATTCGTAAGGAATTAGCCATATCTTTAAATCATCCTCCCAAAGAAATTGAAGTTGCTAACAAGCTACATATATCTTTAGAAGAGTGGCAAGCAACCAAATTAGCAGTTCAAAATCGCATTCCTTTGAGTTTAGATAATACAGCATCTAATTATGTAAATTCCCCAGTCACCTGGGCTGATTTGCTTCCCTGTCACCATAGCATCGCACTTCAGCAACGGCAAGAAGAAAAAGAGCAGCTAGAAGGAGCAATAAGTATGCTAGATGATAAACCCAGAATGGCAGTGGAGTTAGTGTTTGTTAAACAATTAACTCGCAAGGATGCTGCTAAGAAGATTGGGGCTACACCAATGACAGTAACACGATATCTGCAAAAAGGGTTACAACAGTTGATTACTTATTTACAACCAACCTCCATTGCGACTGGATCTTAAAATATTGGCAAAAATACGGAGATTTGTGGTTTTTGGCATTTTGGCATTTTTTCTATCTGTTGCATTGCTATTCTGGGTACGCGAATGTCTTTGTGCGATAATTCCGACTTGCAGAATCCCTCGGTCTATAGCCGGGGGTCTTTTTTACCTATTCAATTAGACAGAAATGAATTAATTTTAAACGTTCCTACTGATAAAGATAACTATATCAAAATAAAGTTAAATCCCACATTCCGCACTTCATTGTGTAGTACAGGCACGAGTGTAATAAGTAGCAGAAACAGTTTAATCACCAAATATCGGACATAGAAATTACCGAAAAATGCTTGTCAAAAATATTATTTATTATGTTAAGTTGTGGGGAGAATAACTGATTGAAAAATTCAAATTAAACTGTCTTCCTGGCTTTTTAAACACAATAAAAAAGCTAGAATTTTTGCGTGCATAATTTATTTTTTGATAGTTACCTAATTTTTAAAAACTATAGTTTTTAATTACCTGCGAATGTAGTTTTTGTATACTACTTATTGAACCTACCTTCCGCACCCTAAACTGTCACACAAGGAAAATTGGTCGTTTGGAGATTTGGTTTTAGCGAACTGCTTGCAGCAGCGCTTCGCTATCGCCTACCAATATTTCTTTTCAACGTAATGGGGATAAAAATCAGAAAAAACCGATTGTGACACCGGGGGGTGCGGAATGTGGGATTGAAGTGCGTGATGAGCAGGTGTTAGGGGCTGTTTCTGCCTTATCAATGCTGTCACCTGTGGATCAAGTCGTTAAACATCAATTTAACGACTTCTCAACTCCTGAAAATGCACGGTTGGAAACTAAACATAATTAGATATGATTAAGTATATATAAGTATATATTTTATGCACGGTTTAAAAGTTAGTGGTAAATCACCAATTTTTTTTTGAATGGGTGATATAGTTGATTAGAAACTGAAAAAGCCACTAAAAGGATAAGATACACCTATCCGTATATTTATTTTCATGGCTTTTTATGGCTTAAAGATTTTCATGAGGTAGCGAAAATGACTCCGTTGACAAAAACAGTGGTAATATCTCAACTATCGGCTACACAAAGCTTGCAGGGAGTTTCTCTTGTTTATCAACCATTAGCTACACAAAGCTTGCAGGGAGTTTCTCATATTCAGTTTCAACAAAAATCTTTTGGACTCTTAAATTCTTTTGGACTCTCTAAGATTCAAGAATTAATACAAAATTTGTCTAATCTTGAGGGTGTAGAAAGTGTTAAAGCTGTATTGAAAAATGTCCATTCAGTCGTTTTTCAAATTAAATTATCTACTTTATCTGAACAAGAAACTCCTGATGATTTTGAATATGAAATTGAAGTGAATGATTCAGAGCAGATTTGGAAAGAAGCTCAAGATTTAGTTCTGAAAACCTGCTGTCATTTAAGAGATATTACTGGGGAAAAATGGTATTTCTTCACGCAAATAGTAGAAGATTTTACTAATCCATTACTTGATTCATAAAAGGGTCAAGCATCTACTATAAATATGTCAAAATCCCATATTCTTCACATTAAACAGGCAGAATTAAACGAAGATGCCGCTGACATTGCAGCCCAATCAGAATGTTATGATTGGGCTGTTACTATGTGTTTTTATGCCGCGCTTCATTATGTAGAAGGTCATGCAATATTTAATAGCAAAGATATATATGCGGAGTATTATAATATTGAATCAAATCAACATAATAGGCGAATAGCCTACGTTCACGACGTAAGTTATGATAAGTATGGTGATATGTTGCGTAGTGCTGCATACGAAACACTTTATAAAGCAAGTATGAAAGCGCGTTATATGGAAAATATACCGTGTTATTCAAGAAAATATTTTAAATTAAGTTTTAATAGATATTTTCAAGAGCTATCAATTGTAAAAGAGTTAGTGAAAATTTGAATTTTTTAACCTTAAATCTAACTTTTACTAACTAACCACCCGATCTGATTACACAGCTTACCCGCTTTGGTGAAGCGCCCGTTTAGAGTCGTGGCAATGCCCTATCCCGACTTTATTTATATTTTTGGCGGCGTTCTCGTCTCGGTCTTGTTCAGTCCCACAATTCAAGCACTTAAGCGACCGAATTTTTAAGTCAAGTTTCCCCCACTTGTAGCCACATTCAGAGCAAATTTGGCTAGTTGGTTCCCATCTACTAATAAGTTTTCTTTTTAAACTTGAGTTTAACGGTGAAGGGAATCACGTCCATGCACTGATTGAATATCCTCCTAAATTATCCGTTTCTCAAATAGTAAATGCCCTAAAAGGGGTATCCAGCCGCAGATATGGACAAGCCGGATATAAAAAACCCCACGAAGAATCTCTATGGAGTCCCAGCTATTTTGCCGTTTCAGTCGGGGGTGCGCCACTAGAAATATTAAAAGAGTATATTAAGAATCAAGAAAAGTCGTCCTAGAAGGACGGGGCTTGTTTCCCGTCTTTTCGGTCAAAACAATCATGACCCCTAGCACCACCCACAACCATTTTCTGATCATGATTTAACTCCAACTATAGGAAATTAAATATTAAAACTACACCAAGTTTGACAGCTTGTCTTTTGACATTGACATCATGGTAAGAGATGTAAAAGGTATACTTTCCCAATTACCAATTGCGAATTGCCATCATGAATATGCTAGATTTATTACTCATCACATTACTAGGGTTTTTGGGCAGTTTTGGACATTGCTTTGGGATGTGTGGACCCTTAACAGTAGCTTTTTCTCTTTCTCAACAGCAGAAAAATCCGACTTGGCAACAGCAATTACAATTTCATACCTTACTCAACTTGGGGCGAATGTTGAGTTACGCTTTAGTTGGTGCTGCTATTGGCGCAATCGGTTCGGTATTAGTAGAAGGTGGACAACTGGCAGGAGTCGGTAGTGATTTGCGGCGGTGGATAGCCATAATTACAGGCATAATGCTGATTTGGTTTGGTTTAGGACAGGTCAAACCAGATTTTTTACCGCATATTCCCATCCTACACCCTATCTTAAAAGGGAACTTACACAACCGTCTCAGTGCAGCCATGCTCCACTTATCTGCACAAACTCAATGGTGGACACCGTCACTTTTGGGCATGACTTGGGGATTAATGCCCTGTGGTTTTTTATATGCGGCTCAAATTAAGGCTGCGGCTACAGGAAATTTGTGGCAAGCAACAGCGACAATGTTAGCTTTTGGGATTGGCACGCTCCCTATCATGCTAGGCGTAAGTGTTTCTACGGCTTTAATGAGTAAAGATCGCCGCAGTCAATTATTTCGCTTGGGTGGGTGGGTAACTCTGATAATTGGCAATATTACCCTTTTGCGGACAGGGGATACGATGACAGACTATAGCGGACACGCTGCCCTAATTTGTTTAATTCTCTCATTGATTGCCCGTCCTGTGAATAGTTTTTGGTCTGCACCTCTGCGTTACCGTCGAGCTTTGGGAGTTGGGGCTTTTGTTCTGGCTGGGGTACATACTATTCATCATTTTGAACATTCTCTAGAGTGGAATTTCAACGCTTTTTGGTTTTTAAAGTTAAAATTTCAATGGGGGATGAGTGCAGGGGCTGTGGCATTGGCATTAATGCTCCCAGCTGCTTGTACAAGTTTTGACTTTCTGCAAAAGTCATTAGGTAAACGTTGGCGACAAATTCATCTCTTGAGTGTACCAGCTTTGTTATTGAGTGCTATTCATGCGGTGATGATTGGTTCTCATTACTTGGGCGCTTTTAGATTAAGTTGGCAAAACCAGTTAGCAGCCGTGTTGCTGGGGATAATTATTTTTGGTGTATTATTAGTGCGCTCACGGTATTTTTGGTTATATTTACATCTAGAAAAATTTTATGTTCCTCCCAATAAGTCGCGGTAAATTGACTCGTTCTACTCCATGCAACAGCAAAATCAGGTATCTATTATTATTAATTTTATCTAGTTTGATAGTGACTACAAATACTCAAGTTCTAGCCCACACGGTGAAAATATCCGAAGATGTGGGTGGTACTGTCCATTTAGAACCTAATGATAATCCCCGCGCTGGGGAAGTTACTCAAACTTGGTTTGCCCTGACGCGAAAAGGTGGTAAGGTAATTCCTTTAAAAGATTGTAATTGTCGGTTGGCTATTTATGCTGAACCTCATGTAGCCGGAGAACCAGCATTAATTGAACCTCGATTAAAATCTATTCAGGCTGAACAGTATGAAGGCATACCAGGGGCAGAAGTTACTTTTCCTAAACCAGGGGCTTATCAGTTGCAATTGAGTGGTAAACCTGTGACTGAGGGAAGTTTTAAACCTTTTGAGTTAAAGTTTTTTGTGACTGTGGCTACAGGAAAGGCTATAGATATTTCTCAACCTGGGCAAAATGAGAATCAGCAAGGAACGACAATTGGGTTAATACAACCTTTGATTTGGTTGGGAATTTTGTTGCTGTCTGGAGGTATTGTAGTTTTCTTGGTACAAATGAAGAAGCAAAACTAAATTATAATTCTTCCCAAAACTTGTTAGTTAATACAGCATCTACATTTGACGGTATCCTCAACCCAGAGATAAAAATCTTCTTCGTATAAGTTTTTGACTGATGTTTGGCGCATAATATTTATTTGCTGTTTATTCCTATTTTACCGGATATGGAAAGGGAAAAGGAGAAAATTACTCTCCATTCCCCCTCAATCAGTAGTTAGTTATTTATGCCTGGTTTGATGCCATTGCCAAGCGTGAGAGACGATATCTTTAATACCTGGATATTGAGGTTGCCAATTCAAGATTTTTCTGGCTTTTTCGCTTGTACCAATTAAGGCTGGAGGATCTCCAGGACGGCGATCGCATTCTTTGACTGATATTACCATACCTGTGACATCTTCTGCCGCAGCAATCACTTCTCTAACTGAAAAACCATTACCATTACCTAAGTTAAAAACTTCGCTTTCACCACCATTTAATAAATATTCTAGTCCTAAAATATGGGCATCGGCTAAATCATTGACATGAATATAATCGCGGATGCAAGTACCATCAGGAGTGGGATAATCAGTCCCAAAAATGCTAATAGCTTCCCGTTGACCTAATGCTGTTTGTAACACTAAAGGGATTAAATGGGTTTCGGGATGGTGATCTTCTCCTAATAATCCTTCAGGGTTAGCACCGGCAGCATTAAAGTAACGGAAACGCACTGATTTAAAATTGTATGCCACATCAAAATCAGTTAATATCCTTTCTACCATTAATTTAGTTGCCCCATAGGGATTAATGGGATTTTGGGGATGATCTTCCGTAATCGGAATAAAATTCGGTACACCATAGGTAGCACAGGTGGAAGAAAAGACGAATTTATGAATTGAAGCTGCTAACATTGACTCTAATAATGTCAACGTTCCTAAAACATTATTCCGGTAATATTTAGCAGGATCTGTAACAGATTCACCTACATAAGCATAGGCAGAAAAGTGCATAACTGCGGCAAAATTACGAGTCTGAAAAAGATGATCTAATAAAGTGCGATCGCTCGTATCCCCTTCTATCAATTCTACCTCTAAAACCTGTTCTACCAAATCCCGATGTCCATACACCAAGTTATCTAGGATAACTACCTCATAACCAGCTTGCTTGAGTGCTAACACTGTATGAGAACCAATATATCCTGCTCCCCCTGTCACCAAAATGCTAGGTTTTCTCGCTGACATAGTTTATTTCTCCTTGATGGTCATTTTGTTAATCTAATTTAGCTTAATTTGAAATAAAATCCCCGACTTCTTCAAGAAGTCGGGGATCTGATCTCTGGTCAATATGCCTGTCCCAGCAGAACTTTATTTACACTTTAATAAACCAGCGTTTCTGATACATTAAGACAGCCACACCATACCAAAATAACAAGGTAACAAATGCAAACAAAAATGAGCCATTGAAATTTCCTGCCCAAGATGCAAAGATATTTTTGTAAATCCAATTATAGATACTAACAGCAGTTTCACCTGTACCCAGTTGGGTTTTGGCTATGATTTTAATTAGAAATACAGAAGCTACAAAAAGAGCGATCGCATTTAATCCCATGATCTCAAAAGGCTTACTCCAGCGTTTAATTAGCCTCACTTCTATCAACTCATAACAAGCTGCTAATAACATTAACGCCCAACCAGAGGTAAATAAAACATAGGAACTTGTCCAAATTTTCTTATTAATGGGAAATGACACATCCCAAATAATTGCAATTACCAAACAACACAAACCAAACAATACTAAATCCATGCTAGTTTGTGAAGTAGCTTGTTTTTTATCTTTAATCCATTCCCCCGTGAAATAACCAGCTAAAACGCTAACTATTGCCGGAATAGTGCTAAAGAGTCCTTCTGGGTCTCCCATAAAATTAAACCCATCACCTTTATACAAATGTGCTTTGGGAATAATTAATCTATCAATAAATGCACCAAAATTACCTTCTCGCGTCAGCACTCCCGCACCATAATCAGGAACTGGGATATACATCATTGTCAACCAATAGGCAATGAGTAATCCTCCTGCTACTAACCATTGACTTTTGCGAGGTAATTTTAAAACTATTAAAGATGCAAAAAGATAAGTTAAAGCAATCCGTTGTAATATCCCCATCAAGCGGATACTACTTAAATCAAAAGTCCAAACACCTTGATTCCAAAAACCATTTAATACTAAACCCAATATAAATAGAATCGCAGTCCGGCGCAGGATGCGTAAGTAAACTGCTTGAGTAGGTTTGTTCTGGGCGGTATATTTTGCTAAAGAAAAGGTCATTGCTACACCGACAATGAATAAAAAGCAGGGAAATATTAAATCAGTAGGTGTACAACCGTGCCATTGGGCATGACTGAGGGGACGATAAACATCATCTGCAACTCCGGCCATATTAGCGAGAATCATCGCTGCAATGGTGATACCACGAAACACATCAAGTGAACTCAGACGCATAGGCGGAATAATCTATTTGAGAGTCTAACGGGTACTTTTTTCTTCTAGAAACTTCCCAATGTCACCATCAAATAAGTCAATGATGGTACTAACAACCACTTTAATTTTGAGGGGATTATTTCCATAGAGATAGCATAGTTCATATTTTTGTTCATCAGTTCCCAATAATTGTTTTGATTGGATTAGGGAAAAAGCTATTTCTGATGAACCCAATAATCCCAAAGAACGTACTGATAATGTCCACTTCTCCATAAAACCAACTTCAGCAGGTTTGGATTGACTGGTGAAAATGAGACAGCTTTGATGGTGTGTTTCCGCAATTATTTGGGTTAGTTGAGTATATTTTATATAATTAACATCTGAAGCCGGGTCAAGATTATCCAAGATAATCAGACAACGACGAGTACGCAAATAATGGATAACTCGATTAATGTCGGATTTGCTTTCTTTGTGATTAGAGACAAAAGATAGCAAGTCAGTGATCATACTCTCAAAAGATGGAACAGTAGGCACTGAACGCCAAAAAACGCAATCAAACTCACCCCCAATCTGTTTTGCTAGTTGAGTAGCTAAAGCTGTTTTACCAATTCCACTGATACCGAACAATCCTACCAACCGACAGCTATCTTGGATGATCCATGATTCTAGCTGTATGAGTTCTTCCCTGCGTCCGTAAAATGGTGAAATATCAATTGCTGTTCCCCAGTCTTGGAATTTATTGAAATTGTTTTTTTTTGCGTATTTGTCCGGATTGCGGGGGGGGGTAGATATTACTTTATCGCTGCTAGTGGTAATTTTTTGCCAATCTAGATTTAATTTGCGACATAGTTCTTCAACTGTTGTATGGTTAACGGGTTTACCAGTTAAGAAATTACTAACTGTAGCTAAGGATAATCCGGTATCATCAGCTAAGGCTCTTTGGTTAGCGTATCCATTGCGTGTAACAGCCACCCTAACCTCGTCAATACAGTCATAACGAACGCATAGTGATCTTGGCATTGATTTCTGTTAAGTGGTTATTCCCATGATGAAAGCGTACAGATGATGGTTTATTTTTACGCTTAAACCCGCCTGTTTTAGGTAATTTATGACTTTAATTTTTAATTTCTTTTAGTCTAAATTCCCGTTACTGTATTTAATTTTAGGATATTTTGGCTGGTGTTGAGCGATCGCCTCTTTTATTTTTCCGAAGTTTTCTGTTGTCAAGGGGGGAAACCGGAATCTAATCCCCTCCCCTTTGCAATTATCGTGTACACACAAGTTAAATTACCCCCCTTAATCCTTATGAAGGGGGGAAACAAGAAAATCCAGTTCCCTCCCCTTTGCAAGGGGAGGGTTAGGGTGGGGTGAAAAAGATTGTAGAGACCGCCCGCTACTCATCCCCACTATAAAAGTACATTGAGGCTGGGGACTTTCGCGTATTGTTAAAAAATTTAATATCCCGCTTTCCGCACTTCATTTTGTAATGAATCTACAACGGTTTCCAGTTTTTTTAGCTTCTACAGCTACATCAGTGATGTTACTTCATTAATAAAGTCAGTAGTATGAATTATAATGGCACTAATCCTATTGCGGATAAATACATCAGATTTGTTGCGGGAACTGGGAGTAATATCGGTAGTACCTTTTTGCAAATTGACCGGGATGGTACTTCAGGTAGTTCGATATTTAAGAACTTCCTTCAGGTTGATAACATCACTACCACCCAGTTAAACAACGTCGATAACTTTGTTTTTTAACATTTTCTATCAGGATCTCTATGTTGACTCAATTTAAAAACCCTCTGATCACCATCGGTATAACCTTGTCCACTGGTATCAGTTCCATGGCAATCTCTGCTCCTGCTTACTCTATCAACTTAGTTAATTTAAACACTTTTAACTCCATTGGAGATGTTATTAGTAACAACACAGTTATTTCCTCAGGTTCACCGAATACGGTTGAAATCAGTGGTGGTACTGGTACTTTGGAGGATTTCCTGGGTATTGACCCGACCAATTTTTCAACTGTTATCCCAGACAATACTTTTGGTTCAGCCATTAAAAGTACCTTTAGTAACATTAATTCTGGAGATGTATTTAGCTTTCAATGGCAATTTAACCAAGACAATCAAGATCAAGCTTTTGTAGCGATTGCCAATAATATTCAAGCTTTAACGGGTAATAATGGTACTTATAGCTATACCTTCACTTCACCGGGAAGTTATAATATTGGTATTGGAGTTGTTGACGTTAATGATACAACAGGTCAATCAACTCTCACCCTAAGTAATGCTCAAATTCAGGCTGTTCCTTGGGAAACTGATACCCTACCAATATTAGGTAGTACAATTCTTTTTGGTATTGGTGTTTGGGCTAAACGTAAATACACTGGCAATTCTAAATCTTGAGACTCCCTAATTAATAATTTTAATATGTCTATCAAAGTTGGAGATACCGCGCCTGACTTTAGTTTACTTGACCAAAATGGCAAAAACGTCAGTCTGGCAGACTTTCGGGGTCAAAAATCCGTTGTCCTCTATTTTTATCCCAAGGATGATACACCAGGATGCACTGTAGAATCTTGCGCTTTTCGAGATCAATATGAAGTGTTTCAAGCCGCTGGTGCTGAAGTTATTGGTGTGAGTGGTGACTCTAGGGAATCTCATCAAAGGTTTGCAAATAAATACAATTTACCTTTTACACTTTTAAGTGATCAAGGTGATAAAGTCCGAAAACAATACGGTGCAACTACCGCTTTTGGTTTCATTCCCGGCCGAGTTACCTATGTAATTGATCAAAATGGAGTGGTTCAGTATGTGCTTGATTCCATGTTGAACTTTAAAGGCCACGTTGAAGAAGCATTAAAAACCCTGGAACAACTAGCAGCAAAGTAAGATAGGTTACAAAAATTACCTTTGAACAAACAACATTGTAGAGACGTTTCATGAAACGTCTCTACATATAAAGAATTTAATCAGACTTTATTTAGAGTGCGATTTTTCGGGAATACCAACATTAGCTGATTTGCCATTTTTGCCGTTGCCATTACCGTTATTGCGGGGTTGAATGACTCCATAACCACCGTGATTACGTTCATAAATGACGTTAATCTCTCCGGTTTCGGCATTATGAAACATATAAAAGTCATGACCCACCAGTTGTAGTTGTTCCTGCGCTTCTGCCAATGTCATAGGCGGCATAGAGAAGTATTTGGTACGAACAACCTCTTCGGGTAATCCAGGGGTGCGATCGCCTATTAGATCCGCTGCAACGGTTTCCGGTGCTACTGCTTCGTTAGTTGATATAGGTTGAGTTTGATGATCCTGCCTTTTTTCCTTATATTTCCGTAATTGTCGAGCAATTTTGTCGGCAACTAGGTCAATACTTGCATATAAGCTTTCGCTGCTTTCCTCCGCACGGATAACACTACCATTAGCATAAATAGTTACTTCTGCCGCTTGCTTTGTACTTATTCGGGGATTGCGGGCTACGCTTAAATGAACATCCACTTGATTGGTGATGTTCTGGAAGTGACTAACTGCTTTTTCAATCTTTTGATGCACATATTCACGAATTGCATCAGTGATTTCAATATTTTTACCGTGGATGACAAGCTTCATGTAAACTCTCCCGCTCAATATTATATGTGATGTTTTCGGTTAGGAATAGAAATTGCGGTAAGGCCTATCACTGCCACCGACACAAATTGTTACTTATCCCTAAGACATTGTTTTTTAGCATTTTTAACACTTCTTGCATCTTCAAGTTGGCGCTTATTTATCGTCTTGTTTCCCAACTGGTTGTTAAGCAAATTGTCATCAAACCCGGAACAAGAACCCCACCCCCAACCCCCTCCCCGCAAGCGATGAGGGGGCTAAGATGTACCTTACATGATTGGAAGTCGCTGTAAGCAATTGGCTATCTAAGCAAAACTATTGAATTAGGCTGCTTGAGATATGGTTCTTTTAAACACCTACTTTTATTGAACTTTACCAAAATAGGAGTCCTCGCCTTTTTTCGTCCCCCAGTCTTGTTCACTATTGTATAGAGAATACAACTCTTTTGGGAAATTTGATCCTGATTGATACAATTGACACTCTCAGCGGCTTTAGCCGCTGAGTTTTACGCTTACCGCGAGGTCTTATAAACTGTTAAGTTGCCATCAGTTTTGTAAATTAGTTGGTATTGTCTGATCTGAATGCTCTCCTCCCAACACCCATTGAGGTTATATATTCAAACTAGCATCTTGTAAGTTCTAAAGTTTATTTCCTTGACGTTCCTTTAAGATCCTTTGCATAGCTTGACATTTGTTCGTTATATTTTTGGGAAATAAGACTTACCTCTTGCCTCTTTCTTGCCTATCATTTATTCACTGATGATTCCTAGCACTCAATTAACCCCGTACCGTTGTTTACTATATAATGTTGGCGTAATGCCTTATGAAACTGCTCATCAGTGGCAGCGATCGCTAGTTGCAGAGCGCATTCACAACCCAGAACTAGATGATGTCTTAATCTTGCTAGAACATCCCCCCGTTTACACCTTGGGGACAGGAGCAAATCCAGAATTTATTAAATTTAATCTTGACAAAAGTGATTATAATGTGCATCGCATTGAAAGAGGTGGCGAAGTCACATATCATTGTCCAGGACAATTGGTAGGTTATCCCATTTTAAACTTGCGTCATTACCGCCAAGACCTCCATTGGTACTTGCGTCAACTTGAGGAAGTATTAATTCGCGTTTTAGCAAATTACGACTTGAAAGGAGAACGGATTCCTGGTTTTACGGGAGTTTGGCTAGAAGGATACAAAGTTGCCGCCATCGGCATAAAAGTGAGTAAATGGATTACAATGCACGGTTTTTCTTTAAATGTATGTCCAGACATGACAGGATTTCAACAAATTATTCCCTGTGGCATTATTGATAAACCAGTCAGCAGTTTAGCTAGATGGATTCCCGACATTACCTGTAACCAAGTCCGACATTCTATAGATCAATGTTTTGCAGAAGTATTTGACGTAACCATGAAAAATTCAGAAAGTAGGGGCGCAGGGACTGCGCCCAGAAACGATTCATCAATAACACCCTGAAATTTATTCATCCCAACCCGTAATAGCTACAAAAATCTTTACAATAAAAAAGAATAGCAATCATACATAATACAAATTAAAAACAATGGGAATATTTGGATTTGGTAAAAAGTCAGCCCTACCTACACCTGAGCAAGCCCTATCAGGACGGGCAGAAGTAATGCGAGTACCCGCACAACATTACGTTAATAAAAATCCTCTGAAAGCACCTTTTCCCCAAGGCTTAGAAACTGCCATGTTTGGTTTAGGCTGTTTTTGGGGAGCAGAGCGCAAATTTTGGCAACAAGCAGGAGTTTACACCACTGCGGTAGGTTATGCGGCTGGTTACACACCCAACCCCACCTATCAAGAAGTATGTAGTGGCATGACAGGTCATAATGAAGTGGTATTAGTGGTGTTTGACCCCAAAATCATTAGTTATTCCCAACTGTTGAAAGTGTTTTGGGAAAGCCACAACCCCACCCAAGGAATGCGTCAAGGTAATGATGCTGGTACTCAATACCGTTCAGGAATTTACGTTTATTCACAAGAGCAAAAAGAATTAGCGGAAGCATCACAGAACGCTTATCAAGCTGCCCTCAGCGGCGCTGGATATGGTAAAATTACCACAGAAATTTTAGATGCACCTGAATTTTATTATGCTGAAGAATACCATCAGCAATATTTAGCCAAAAACCCTGGTGGTTATTGTGGCTTAGGTGGTACTAACGTAGCTTGTCCAGGTATTCCCGAAGCTCAGGTAGGGTTGCTGATTCAGAATATGATTTTACCTCACGCAGAGGCGCAGAGTCTCAGAGAGTAAGAGTTTGAAATCAAGGTTGAGTTTTCCCTCCTTAACCCAACCTTGTATCTTCTAAACTTTGCGTTTTTGCTCTTTTGTGCAGCGTGCCGTAGGCATAACATAACTCATACCGCCATTATCCCATGCCCAATCTTTTATTAATTTAAATACTATGTCCTTACTCAAAACCTCGCTCACAGGCTTAAAAGCAGACTCATTCCGTCATCCTCTGGACTTGGAAGCTACGAAAACTCTCAAACAAATTCCCGGTTTAGATATGATGGTGCGGAATTTGCTAGGTCCAATGGCTGAACAGGTTTTTTATGTGGAAAATATCGCTTCTAGTATTTTGGTGGGAGAAAAACAACTTCCTGATTTACACAAGTTACTACTAGAAGCTTGTCAAATTCTGGATATTGATCCGCCTCAGTTATATGTGCGTCAACATCCAGCCCCTAACGCTTACACCTTTGCTATGCGCGGTAAGCAGCCTTTTGTGGTCATTCATACATCCTTGATTGAGATTCTTACACCTGAAGAAATACAGGCTGTAATTGCCCATGAATTAGGTCATCTTAAATGCGATCATAGCGTATACTTAACACCTGTGAATTTGTTGATTTTAGCCGCTGCCATTGTCCCAAATGTCGGCGCTGTCTTGGCTCAAGCTATCCAGTCACAATTATTAGAATGGGTCCGCTGTGCTGAGTTTACCTGCGATCGCGCCGCTTTGTTAGCTACCCAAGACCCAAAAGTTGTCATGTCAGTATTAATGAAGTTAGCCGGCGGTTCTCCCAGTTTAGCACCCCAACTCAATTTAGATGCCTTTGTTGACCAAGCTCGTGCCTATGATGACATTAGCAAAACCGAATTGGGTGAAATGGTCAAATCCGCCCGCACAGCCCAATTAAGCCATCCTGTCCCCGTATTACGAGCTAGGGAAATTGACCGTTGGGCAAGTAGTCAAGAGTACCAAAAGTTAGTGCAAAATCACGGTATTAATTACAAAAGTGAATCTCCATCCCCAGGCGGATGGCGGAATTGGTAGATTTTACAGGAATCCGTTTCTGGAAATTTTCCAAAAAGTTTCTAAATTAAATCTAATTACCTATTGCCAAACTAAAAAAATAGGCTATAATGGTAAAGTTACACCCAAGGGCGGGTGGCGGAATTGGTAGACGCACCGCACTCAAAATGCGGCGGCCGTGAGGTCATAGGAGTTCGATTCTCCTCCTGCCCATATTTGTCAAGGCTTCATCTGTTTGTCCTTTATTTTTATCTCGTTCCCATACTCTGTATGGGAACGAGAAAGGGTGAAACTGATATTTTACAAGGCTTTCACCTTAAGTTGACACCAATAAGCTTTTACTTTACCCATACACATCTGGGTTCTTTGTCATTTGGCAAAAGTTTAGATCTCACCCGTGTTTATCTCTTACTATTACTATAGTAATATGAGCTATATCTGTAATTATAGTTATATCCCAGTCCTCGGAATTTCTCGCCGTTGACTACTGTTCCTAGTAAATTGATGGGAGATGATTTTAGCGCATCAACAACTTGCTTGACGACTGATTTATCTGTTTTATCAATTCTGACAACTAGCATGATACCATCAGTATTAATTGCTACTAGTCTAGCATCTACTAATCCTGACAAAGGAGGAGTATCATAAATCACTAAATCAAAATTCTCAGAGAAATAGTTCATCAGTTGAATCATTTTATCTGATGATAGTAACCGCGCCGGATCAGGTGGTAAAGGACCTGCCGTAATCACAGATAAACCATTAAGTCCGGGCATTTCTTGAATTACTTGCTTGACATCTATATCTGAAGAAATTAAGCTACTTAGTCCCCAGAGATTATTTAATTTTGATAGTTTGTGAACCTTGGATTTGCGGAGGTCACAATCTACAATTAATACTTTTTTCCCCATAATCGCGGCTGTTTTTGCCAGACTAAATGCCACCGTACTTTTACCATCTCCGGGGACAGCAGAGGAAACAACTAAAGACTTAATTGGTTTATCAGAATTAAGCAGTTGAATATTACTATATAAAACTTGTAAAGATTCCCAAAATGATCCCTGTCCATAATAATACCTTGATTGGGAAGGTCTACGAGCAGAAGTTTTAGCTGGTTCATCATTTAGGAGAAGAGGGTCTAAAACTACTTCTGGTTGTTGATTTTTGTTTGTCAATTTTAAAGATGGATTCTGAGCTAAGTTTTTATTAAAGGGAAGAGTTCCTAATAAAGGCATTCCTATATTATCCTGGACATTTTTAACACTGTGAAAGGTATTATCAGTCTGTTCTTTCAGAGTAGCAGCACCTATGCCTAATAAAGAACTAGCCACAAATCCCAACATCAAATTGCGGGGAATATCTGGAGAAATTGGATATAGAGACTTACTAGGTGCTTGGATTAATTCCCAAGGTAGTTCTGTTTGAGCTACTTGTATTTGCAATTGCTCACGAGCAGCTAAAAAGCGATTTAAACTTTCATTGGCTATTTGTAAATTCCGTAGAATTTCAGTATATTGCCGAGACAAAACTGGCAACTGGTCTAATTTAAATTGCAGTTGTTTTTCTACTTGTACCATATATTGATTGTCTACTTCTATTTTCTTAATTAGATTCGTAGCTTCAGATATTCTGATATTAATAGTGCGTGCTGCTTCTGCCTCAATAATAGGTAAAAGGTTGGATCTTTTTTCTTGTAAGGTGCGGATAACTGGGTTATCTGGTTGAAACCGAGTTAATTCTCCAGATAGCTGGATATCTAATTGGCGTTGTTGAGCAATTAGGGTTTGATAAAGAGGGGCAGTATTGAGAATTGCTAACTGTTCTTCACGTCTCTGTAGCCTGTCATAAGCAGATCTGGCAGCGGTTAACTGTTGATTGATAGTTAGTTTTTGTTGTGTCAAAGATTGAATTTGCGAAGAAATTACTCCAGATTGGTTTTCCGGATCAATAAAATCGTATCTTTGGCGGAACATTTGCATTTCTTTTTGCAACTGTCCTAGCCTAATTCGGATTTCAGGTAGTTTTGCATCCACAAATTGAACTCCCTGACGGAGCTTTGTTTGTCGCTTGTTGAGGCTATATTTTAAATAAAAATCAGCCAGAGGATCTAATATGAGTTTAATTTCTTGGTTATTCTCACTTTTATAGTTAACTTGGATTATTTTTGATTCTCCCAAGCGACGAATAGTTAACCGTTTGGTAAGGGTATTATAATCAATATCAGGATGAGATTTTTGTATTTCTTTAATAAAATCTTTCAGCAGTTCTGGACTTTGGAGTACTTGAATTTGGCTATCATAATCTAGTCCAGATGGACTAAAGGTATTACCGACTCCTATGTTGATTTTCCCTAGTTCAGAGTCACTATTAACAGATTCAACTAATATTTTGAAGTTGCCTTCATAAATTGGTACTTGGTTAAAAGTTGCATAAATAACACTACCCATAGCAACGGAAGCAACTCCTATGATGATAATTGCTCGGCGCTGTAAAAGACCAAGAAAGGACTTGAGGTTAAAATCACTAGCCTCTTCTGAAAATTGGGAAAAGGTGGGATTGGGAAATGATTCAGCGATCGGAATGATATCACTGATAGAACTTGTTTGGTTTGTAATTTGCTTATTAAGCATTGATTTTTATTGTGTAAGTAGGTGGGCGTTAAAAATTGTCGTTGGGGCAAGGGAACAGGGAACTCTTAACTGGGAACTCTTAACTGGGAACAGGAAGAGAGTTTTGAGTGATTTTACTTTTCTTCACATACCTTTAAATCTTTCTGTTCACATACTTAAGTAATAATGGAACGATATATCAACGTTGTTACTATTGTGAGGAAATTGCTATTTGTTAATATAACACCTCAATTAAGCTAGAGGATACATTTAAATGAGGATTATCATAAATTAAACGTTATATGGATGGAGTGCTTATCCCTGATATTTTGTAGGAATCGCTCTTAAATAAAATCCATATACAGCAATAGTTTTGGACATCTAAAATGAATATTTAATCACCGGGGGAGCGGTAGAACCCGCACTCCGCTAATTTTTGGTGGTGTCTGATGCCAAATTTTCCCATTCTGTCCTTTTTTTGATTGGTTTAGCCGGATTTCCTGAGTAGATGATATTCGCTTCTAAGGATCTTCCTGTGACACTACCCAATGCTAAAACTGCTCCCCGTCCAATAGTAACACCAGGTCCGATGACTGATTTTGCCGCTATCCAACTACCCTCTTGAATATGAATAGCTCCAGGAATTAGTTCAAAGTTGGGGTGATTCCAGTTATGATTACCAGTACAGAGATAAACTCCCTGAGACAAACACACATGATTTTCGATCACCACAGGAGCTATATTATCAATCCAGACATCTTCTCCAATCCAAACGTAATCACCAAGGGTCAAGCGCCAGGGAAATTTAATTTTTACTCCTGTTTTAATGCGTACACCTTTACCTATAGTAGCACCAAACAGTCTCAGTATTGAAACTTTTATAGATGATATAGGCAGCCAATAACTCTCCACTATGGGTGAGCCAATGAAATACCATAGAAGTTGTTGGATATATGGCGCTCCAGGTGTATAATTCTCAAGTGTGTAATTGTCTAAACGCATAAAATGGGGAGTGAAAACGTGGGTTAAAGCTGGCTCCTGTACGACCTGAGACAATCCAAAACAGGGAACGTATACTATCGCGGACAAAAAGCTCTGAATCACGGATTAGACGGATTACGCTGATTTCACGGATTTTAAATTGGACAAAAATATTTACAGTCATTGCGAGCGAAGGGAAGCAATCACAACCCTTGGGATTGCTTCGGTCTAAAATCAGGCTAGTGGCTCTTGTAGAAAGTTTATTTGGACAGATGCCGCACCAAATGAAAGAATGGGTATCTAGTAATAGGTTCATCCTTCACCTAGCCAAAACTCATCCGGGAGAGGATTGTTAAAGTCTTTGCTTATCCATTCTTTACCTTCTTGAAGTCCGAGAATCCGAGGTGGTTGGGAAATGATGTCTTTTGGGTGAACATATTTTTGGGTAAGGAACTCAATGAAGTCTTCAATTTGCTGAATCTCTGGGTTAGGGATGATTTGGGTTGTCATATTACCATCGTGCTTGCTGGGTTTTTATTTTTGAGTTTGCTGAATATCTATTTTCTCTGCTTCTATTATATGTATACCCAGCAATAGTTCTGCTAAAACTCTCTGAAATGTATAATACCATCCATGCCAACCGTCAAGAATACCGCCTTTGAGGATGAGACAATAGATGAAGATGATTAAAGGTGCGAGGATTTTCTCTTTGCGGATGCGATCGCCTATACTAAGTTCATGCTCTGGTGTTTCTAGAAGTTTTTTACTTTCAATTACCATATAACGATCTTGCGCCCATAACCAACGACTCAATGGTTTGCGATCGTCGTGGTGGATGTATGCTGATAATTGACTAGATTTACCTTGATTCTTTAAAAGTTGAGTATGTCCGTCATCAATATATATTGCTTTGTCTTTACGGAAAAGAATTTGACGGGGAGGTAGTATAGTACCTCGTAAGGGTTTACCAAATACACAATATTTGAATTTAGCAAAATAGCCATCAATGCCAGAATTGGGAGATAGATTTTTTATTTCAGTTGTTAGTGCATCAGTGACAATATAATCTGCATCTAAGGATAAAACCCACTCAGTTGCAACTTTTTCTAATCCATAGTTCCACTGAGTAGCATGAGTATCAAATTTTCTGGAAAATACTTCTACTTGAGGATATTGAGACAAAATCTTTAATGTTGTATCTGTGCTATAACTGTCAATGACAATGATTTTACTTGCCCATTTAAGTTTTTCTAGGGTACGATTAATGTTATTTTCCTCGTTATAGGTAAGGATGAGGGGGGTAATTTGTTCTAACATGAGGATATTCAAATAAATTCTTGTTATTGAACTATGGTACTAGAACACAACATACTTTTCCAAAGGTAGGGAAATCTACCTGCAAACTTAAACTTGATATTTGTACAGTTCTCTGATTTAAGTAAAGCCGTCATAGTTGGTACGGAAAAGAATTTGATATGACCACCATCCCAAAGAGCGGTAAAATGGTTGTCCATTTTCCCTGTAGCAGCCATCACTAGGTTTTTTAAATAACCATGATAGGGTGTGGTTAGAATTAACCCACCATTGGGTTTGAGGCATTTTTTAGCGTTTCTGACTAATTCTTTAGGATAAAATAAATGCTCAATTACCTCAACAGCAATCACAATATCAAAGTTGTCTCCTAGTTGAGAATATGGTAAATCATAAATGCTACCTTGAATAAAGCGACAATGTTTTATGGAAAGTCTTTACCTCCAGATGTCTAATACAAGGTAATCTACCTGCAAAGTTATTTTCTAATGGCTTCAATATGTGAAAAATCTGTCCAGTTAATATTAAAACCATTATTATTTAAAATTTGAGTTATTATCTTAATTGCATCATGATATCCATTCTGTTCAAGTATTTGAGAATGTACTTCAATAAAAATTGCCCTCAAATCTGAAGAAGTTAAAACTTTCTGCATACCTCTAAGGACTTCAATTTCTGCTCCTTCTACATCTATTTTGATCACATTAGGAGTATAACCTAATTGCTTGAAAATATTATCACCAGTAGTAATTTCTACTTCTATACTATTACTTGTCTTACCATAATTTGATAATTTATTTGTTGGGGAAGTTGGATCATCATTAAGAGAAAAATATGTAGTTCCAGTTTTACTGCCTAATGCTGATTCGATCACAATTAAGTTTCCCTTATTAGGAATTTTTCTGCACAACTGTGCGCTTAAAGGTGATGGTTCACAAGCTATAACTTTACCTTCATTTCCAACTTGACTCAATATTTGTTCTGTATAATATCCAATATTTGCTCCTATATCCCATACGATATCACCAGCTTTAATATATCTCAATAAAGCAGATTCAAAATTACTCTCATATCCTTTACTAATTTTAGTAGATAGGTATGCTAAAAACTTTCTACCAATACTATTTTTCCTTAAAAAGGATCTTGTATTTATGATGTATGGGCTTTGAACGAGGCTAGAAAATATAGATTTCATAGTATTCTTAGAGAAAATGGAAAATATTTAGATTTTAACAAAGCATTAGCATTTATATCAACTAATTTTTGATGGGTTATTTATACATCAAAATCTATTATTTAAATGATCTTATGAAGAATAAGCAATCTTTCAAAAGACTCAAATTGTTCCTTACTGATTTTTTCTTGTTGAACTGCTTGCTGGTTGATTTTAATATGCTGAGGATTAAACATACTGATTACAATTGCGTAAGGTGAATAAATTCTTTGAAAATATGATAATATAATTTGGTGCATATTTTCTTGTGGAATAAATTTTCTTCCAAATATAGACTCAATTTCAGAATAGAGGTTTTTATCCTTAAGTTGTTCAAATATCAATGCTATACTCGGTTCAATTCTAAAGGGAGAATACATCACAATTTTTATATCTTTATCAGCAAGATTTTTCAATGTCATTGAATCATGCTTACCAATTCCTCCACAGGCTATTTGAAGTATATCAGGCTTAATATTTTGAGATGTGAAGAAGTTATTTACTAATTCTATTGATTGATATGTAGCAAATCCATAACTTCTAATCTTACCACATTTTTTTTGTGCTTCTAAAAATTCAATCACTTCAAAGATGTCATCTGATTTGTTTTCAAAGTCATAACCGTGAAATAATATATTATCAATATAATCAGTACGCAAAGATTTTAAGCTGGTATTTAAGCTAATAGTTGCATTTTTGACTGTAAAGTCTATCTTAGGTGAAACCTGACCAGCCGCAGACTTGACTATTGTTTGAGATTGAGGGATATAATTGACAATATTTCTTGCTAATGTTTTAGCTATTCTGATAAATTTATTGTTACGTGGACTCAAACCAAATTTAGTTGTAATTTCTACATTTTCTCTAGAAATTTTCTCTTGTATTAAGAAATTTCCCAATAGGGATTCTGCTTCACCCCAACCATAAGAACGGGCTATATCAAAATAGTTAATACCTGCTTCGTGTGCTAATTTAAGAGCATAAAGGCTATTCTTTTTGTCAATTTTACCTAAAATTGAAGCACAGCCAAAACCCAGTTTAGTTACTAACATATTAAAAATACCTCAGTTGTAGAAATAAACGATCATGTTCAATGGGTGCTAAAGCTTTATGGTAACAGGAAGCATCCTCAAGAAAACATTTTCCTGCTTTACCTTGAATTGTAATAATGTCTGTTGGAGAATAATTTTGATGAATTACCTCTTCAGGAAGACGCGCACTACGCAAAAGCATAAACATCTTTTTATTTACATGACTCCCTTTAACAAGAATATGTGCGCCACTTTTAATATCTACATCGGTTAGATAAAAAGAAACATAGAAAAAGTTAAATCCATGTATGTCATAATGATAGTCAATGGTTTGATTCTGGCTACGTCTTGCTTCTGGAGATAATGTATTCGCAAAACTCCACCACAATCTGACATCACAGCTAGTGGGAAAGTAACCCAGGTATTGTGATGAAATATCTAATAATTGACTATCATACCTAAGTTTGTGTATTTCCTTTATTTTTAGAGGTTGATCTACATTAGCCATTGCAATTTTATGATCTTGTTTGGTCTGATACTGATATTCATCATAAGTAAAAGATAAACCATTTCCAGTCGCAATCAGGTTTTCTGTCTTGGCGGCTGCTACTATGGATGCAACTGATTGTTGATTTAGCTCAAGTTGGTCGTAATATGAGTTATTTTTAATGTAACTAGCTATTTCTTGTGGCTCAAGATTAGAGCAATTTAATATTTGAGTTTTAAACTTCAAACTATTCTCAATCTTATTTTTTTGAAAAAGTTGCTTTATTCTTTTGAATTGAGAATAATATTTTCTGCACATATAAAATCTGCCAAAAATATACCCAAAATTACCGTTTAATATTTTTTTGATGATCACGCGATAATCTAATTTAGGATTATCAGATGTATAAGCTAAGTTAGGCTGATTCATAAATTTTAAGTCTTTTTTATGTTTCTCAACAACAGTTAATGGTAGATACTCAGTATCCAAGGTCTCTTCTTTACTAAAAGGTTCGGTTCTTAAATATCTTCTAAATTAATCCCCATTGCTTGCAGTCTTTCAGCTAGTTTAACAGCTTTTTGTTCTGCTTGTTCTGCTATTTGGCGTTCTTTTTCTGCTATTTGACGCTCTTGATTAACTAACTCACTTCCCCAGAGTAATAAATTTCCAGATTTATCCCACCATCGTAACCAATAACCCTCAAATTCGGCTTTTTTTCCTATCCATACACCCAAGAATAGGTCTAAAGCTTCTATCCAAAAGCGCTGACTTTCATCTGGAGATTCTTGCTGGTATTTACCGTTAACTAAATTATGAACTTCTAAAATTCCAATTTGGGGATGGAAAATCACGTAAGTGGGAATTTTTAAAATTTGTTCATAAAAGTGCCACTTTCCATAGGGATAATGAGGATTAATGGAATATTCTGTTCCTTCTGTTGCGGATATAAATTCCATGACAATGGCTGGGTTTTCTCCTTCGCTGTGAGGAGTGTAACTACGACGGATTTCTCCTGGGGGTAGAGGATGGACAGAAGGCACGTAAACCCAATCAGGTGCTTTGACGATGCTTTTTTCATCCACTGTGGCACATAGACCAAAATTGGAGGCAATCAGCATTGATTCTAGAATTAAACCTGCTAATTCTAGGGACTCTCTTAGAGCAGCAGCGAGAAGGGGTTGGAAGTTATTTTCCACGGGTTCATCTGGTAGAGGAAAATCTGCTGGTAGTTTTTCCCAGGTGATTCGAGGTAGAGTATTGGGGGGAGGGAGTTGTAGAACTGTCATACTCAAGTGCGATCGCTAACAGTGTTAAGTTATTATATTGTTTATTGTTGGTATTTAGATTAGATGGTTGAACAATTCTATTAACGGTGGAATTGGTACTACGCTTAACCAATTTAGCACAACTTTATTGCAATCTGTAGATCCCCGACTTCTTGAATAAGTCTGGGATCTTATATTTAAAATATAATGCTATAATACAGCCAAAATAAACCGCCCATATCAACTATGAGTAAAACATCAGTAAAATCAGTAAAAAATCTTTATGAACAGGATTTTTCTCTCTGGATTGAAGATACAATTAACAAGTTAAAAACGCGAGATCATGATAATTTAGATTGGGAGAATTTAATTGAAGAGGTAGAATCTTTGGGCAAAAGTCAGCGTAAAGCAGTCAGGAGTTTTTTGGTGCGGTTATTAGAACATTTATTAAAACGGTGTTATGTACCAATGTCAGACTGTTATCGAGGTTGGGAAATTGAAATACGGAATTTTCGCCAAAGATTACAAATTGAATTAGAAGATTCACCAAGTTTGAAAACTTTTTTGAGAGAAATTTTCGCTAAAAGTTATGAAATGGCATTGGAAAATGTCAAAGATAGTTATCCTGATGTTTATTTTTCCAATCTTTGTCCATTTCCCAATGATGTAGATGCTATATTAACTAACAAGTTTTGGGAAGAATTATAATTTCGTGAATTATATGTCTTGTGCTTGAGATTCTAGCCAATTATTGAAAATAGCGATCGCCTCTTGAATTTTTGCTATAATTGTTTCTGTTTGTTGGGCTAATTCTAATACTCTTTCTTTTCGTAATTGCAGATTATAATTATGCCGGGCTAAATGTCTAAACTTGCGATAATCATTTAATTGTAATAATAGTGAACCTTGCCATAAGGGAGGACGATTTTCTCCACCAATTTCTGCCATTTGTAACAATAGTTGTTCGTGCCAATTTTCTGTTTTTGGTATTCCCCCATCTAAAGTCACAGCAACTCTTTCGCTAATTCGCTCACAAGCTGTGTAAAAATCACAAATATAACTGGATAAGGCAGGAGTGAGAGCAATTTCTGGAATGGTTTCTGCTTGAGCAATTAATTGTTTTAAAGCTTGACAATTCTGATCTAAAGCTATCATCCCATCTTCAATACGGGTTTTTAGGGCTAAATATTTATTAGTAGGCATGGGCTTTTCTTTGAGAATGCGAGAACGGACAAAATCTGGGATTTCTTCTAATGCTACCAAATCTATTTTTAACCAAGTAGGTGTGATTTTTTCCAAAAGAGAATAGGCTTCCCATTGTTGTTTTTCTGACATTCCTCTCACGGCTAAATCTAAATCAGATTGCCAATGCCAAGGACTTTCTCCTGATAAAGAACCAAATAATATTACCTCCTTTGCTCCATTTTCTAGGAGAATTTGCCGACATTTTGCGGCTGTTTGTAATGCTTCTTGTTTTCTTTCTTCTAGAGTTTGATTGCTGTTTTCTGTATAAATGTTTTCCATTATTGTGTTTAGTCCTGAGTTTATCCCTACCACTCCCTACTCCCGCTTCCTGTTAACTAGTTAATTTTTTCCAGGAAGAGTTCAATATCTTTTTCAAGATTTGGTAATAATGCTAATGCTTTAAATAAATTGATCTTTAGTTGCTCATATTCTATTTCTACCCCATAAGCATGACGAAAGAAATGGCGAAATCCTCTTAAACTATTTAAAATCTCGTAGGTTGACGGAGAAATTAAAAAAGGACGAATTTCGGGAATATTTTGGCTCATTCTTCTGAGTAATGCACTGTGCCACTGGGCAGTATCGGTAATATTATTTTCAAAATAGGAGGCTACTATTTTTAGTAGATCTTCGGTTGCACCATATAAGTTATGAATTTGGTAAGCGATACTTTCTAATAAAACTGGATTATCAGAGGTTAAGTTTTCAGAACGTTCAACCAATTTTTGATTAATAGCAACAATCACCGCTAATTGATATTTGACATCCGTTTGGAAGATAATTAGGGTGTTTTTTTCCATAATATTCCTGTTTGCCGAATGCGATCGCTAAAATGACAATCATTCAATCTGATAATATCTACATCCCTTTCTAAATAGGTTGAGAGTAGGCTAATAGCTAAACAATATTGTTCTGGATTGATATTTTCTACTGCGACATCAACATCTGAATTTTGCCGAAATTTACCACCACGGGTTACAGAACCAAAAATGTAGGCTTCATCTATGCCAAATTCTGGCGAAAATTCATCTAACCATTGTTTTGTCTTGACAATTAGATCTTTGCGTTCTTGTTCTAACTTATAACGGCGCTCTTGGATAATATCATCTAATTTTGGACTGTGCCACTGTTTCATATATTTTTCAGCAAATTCTGCTGTAAATTTTTGTCGTTCTGGACTACCTCCTAGAGCCAATTATAGCTTGGGAATGGGGTGCTTGGTAATAGACACACAATAACATACCTGCGGAAATGCTTTTTTAAGTTAATTTTCTTTAAATTTCATCTAAATTCACCCCCAAAGCCCGCAATTTTTCAGCTACAGCAAATTGTCATCAAACCTGGAACAAGAACCCCACCCCCAACCCCCTCCAGTATCAAAAGCTTATCCTTTTCTTCCCCCCGCAGCGGGGGGATTTAGGGGGGTGCGATGAGGGGGCTAAGATGTAGCTTAGATGATTGGAAATCGCTGTAGTTTGTCTGCTCGTTGTTTCTCCTGTTCTGCTCGTTCAGCAAAAGTAGGAATCCAATCACCATCTTGATTATACCAACGTAGCCACAAACCTTCTGTAAGCTGTTGTGCATTTAGTTTGTATAATTCTAGCGGGCAAGATGCCCGCACCACAAAGTTCAAGTAAATTATGGTTATCAAATTTAGCTGCGTAACAGCTTACCTGTAAGTTGCTTTTTTCGGTTAATTTTCTTTAAATTTCATCTAAATTCACTCCCAAAGCCCGCAGTTTTTCCGCTAGTTTGTCTGCTCGTTGTTTTTCCTGTTCTGCTCGTTGTTTTTCCTGTTCTGCTCTTTCGGCAAAAGTAGGAATCCAATCACCATCTTGATTGTACCAACGTAGCCACAAACCTTCTGTATCCTGATATTTTCCTGACCAAACTCCTAGTCCTAATTCCAATTCAGGAAACCAGAATTTTGGTTTTGTCAGTTCCACAGCTTGATATTTTGTCCCACGTAATTGAAATACTCTTAGGCTATTTTCATATCTATCAAAGATAATATAGTAGGGCGATCGCAAATATTGTTCATAGGCTTGCCATTTTGTCGGCGGTTTATTCGCGCTTCTTAATGTTTGTCCTAAATCTTCTGCTTCCGTACCTGGTGATAATAATTCTACTATTAAAAATGGAGCTACTACTTCCTGCCAAACTACATAACTCAACCGCATATCTTCTTGTTTTTCGGAAGCAGCTACACCTAAGACTAAAAACCAATCAGGTCTTTTATACCATGAATAATGACGACCATCATAGTATAAGTTTAAATCCGTACCAATGAACATTTCCTCTTTGGGATAAAGGGGAGACTGACAGGTTTCCCGTAATAATTGCGGTTGAAAGTCA
The DNA here is from genome assembly GCF_002368115.1 of Dolichospermum compactum NIES-806. Taxonomy (NCBI): domain Bacteria; kingdom Bacillati; phylum Cyanobacteriota; class Cyanophyceae; order Nostocales; family Aphanizomenonaceae; genus Dolichospermum; species Dolichospermum compactum. The sequence goes on from NZ_AP018316.1 coordinate 4,401,728, forward strand.
TGAAATTCGTCTGGCAAACCTGGCTCCTCTGGATTTTCACCAGGTAAATCATACATCGTTGGCATGGTTTCCCAGGGTGGACGGGGATGAATTGTGGAGTCTAATTCTTCATCAATGTCTTCACTAGGTAAATCATACATGGTGGGCAGGTTTTTGTGCGGAGGTGCTTCACTTTGATACATGATTCATTCATTAATATAAACTGCCGGGCGCGATCGCGAACGCATTGCGTCCCGGAGGGAACTAGTGCGACCTAGGAATCGCCCATTTTTGAAAAGCATTATTATAGAAATTTCACAGGGACATCACTAATTTTAATCGGGAAGAAATTCTGGATCAAGTAGATCATCGGCAGAAAACGGACAACTTTCAGGAAAAAGATGAGCAGGTAATTCACTTTTTTTGATAGCCTGTCTTCTGGCTTTAACATAAATTTCTGCAATTTCTTGCAAGAAATAATTATACAACGTTTTAGACTTTAACAATAACTCAAGCTCAAATCGAAAGTTATCAATTTCATTTTGCCAACCTTTGGCACAGTATTCTTTTTCAGAGTTCCAATACTTATACAACAATAAGTGAATGAGCAATTGACGCAGGTAACTGTCAACTTTCCGCCTTTGTTCATTACCCAAACTGAGAATTTCCTCCTTTAAATGTAAAAAATCTAATTCCTCAATGCGATTATTTTCTAGTAATTTATAGGTTTCTTCCAGCCAAAGGAAATAATCTTGTTCGTAAAGAGCATTAATGGTGTTCATAAAAGCGCCTAATAAGATGTTTGAAAAGTTTCCGGCGATTATAAATCGCAACTACACAAACCAAGTCCACTTTTGTGGACTAACACAAAATTAAGGTTCTTAACCCACGTATCCCTTACGGAACCGAAGGAATAGGTGGGTTTTGTCTGTGTAGCCGCGACTTCTAGTCGCCAGAGTTAGTATGGATTGAGACTTTTCAAGCACCCTCTAAGTATTGTTTACTCTAATATATAGAACTCGTATTTGATTTTTGAAAAAAATTAGGTATTGTAGGGTGCGTCAGACTGCATAAATTCTATCGATAAACAGATTTGTAATATCTGACGCACCCTAAGTATCTTTTCATAAATCAAATATCATTCCTATGGTATTATAGCTGCGATAGCGAAGCGCGACCTAGGAATCGCTCTATCGCTCCAAATCGTTTTTTCAATAGTCGAGAAACCAGAGTGTGTCACTCATATCTCAGAGCTAAAGCCGCTGAGTTTTACGTTTACCGGATACTTCTATAAACAGAGATCATTTTTAATGCTATTTTATCCCATGTATAATTATCTAATATAAATTGCCGGGCGCGATAGCCCATTTCTTTAGATTCTTGAGGATGATTGAAGAAGTTTTCAATTGTAGTAGCAATATCATTAATATTAAGTTCTGTAACATATCCCAGATGTTGTTGCTGAACTATATCACTGAGCGCTACACCAGGGGTAATTATAACTGGAGTACCCGCAGCTAGGGATTCTAGAACTGATATACCAAAGTTTTCGGAATAGGAAGTTAGGGCAAATATATCTGCTCCTTGTATTAATAAATCCTTAATTTCACCCTTGACAAATCCGACAAAATGTGTTCTTTCTTCAATTCCATGAGTTTTCACTAAAGTTTTTACCTCAGTTTCATAATCTGCATCACCGCTACCTGCGACAATGAATGTGAAGCGGTAATGATATAACTTCCCCAATGCTGGAATTAGGTAATCTAAACCTTTTTTAGGATGTAAGCGAGATAAAAATAAGATAATTGCTTCATCTATTGGTAAATTAAATTGTTCTCGCAGCCGTTGATAAGCATCAGGAATTATAGCTGGAATGGAAAGTCCGTGAGGAAGAATAAAACTTGGGGAGGTTAAATTTAATAGTGAAGCTTCTTCTTGTTCTTGTTCAGAAGTAAAATGAATTGATTGACTATGATTAAGATTGGCTTTTTCGATAATTTTCAGATATATTTGCTTTTTTCTAGCACTTTGCTGTAAAGACCATGTACATAGTTGTCCTAGAGGACGAACAATATAGGGAATTTTTTGACGGCGAGCGATCGCCATTGCTATAGTAGAACTATAAGAAAAAATAGCATGAATATGTAATAAGTCATAATTACGAATATTTTGCCATAACCAGATAGTTAATTCTCTAGAAAAAGCAAACTCTCTCAATGAGTGAATAGAAGGAGAAAATCGGGGAAAGAACTGGACAGGAACTTGTTGATAATTTATAAATTTTCCTAAAGGTACATCTAATATATCTTCTCCATTATCATTAGTAGTGATAATTTCTGCATCAATATCATTTTTTCTTAAAGCTTTCACCATTTCTAAAATTGCCTGACTCGGACCACCGCGAACGGTTGCAACAGAGGGAATTATATGGAGAACCTTCATGATTTAATTTGCTCCCACCAATGTTTCAATATTGCTAAAATCCAACGACGATACCAAGGAGTGAGGGAGATATTTGGGGGTGTATTTAGGTTTTGGAAATAATCACCAAATTCACTATTCATCCAACTTTCAAAGGGGAAGGAAAAGCCTTTCTTGGGTCTATTTATTACCCAATCAGGTACTTCTGTAATTGCTTGTGTTAAAAGCTTTTTTCCCTGCTGTAAACGAATACTACTAGGAATTGGGGCAACAGCTTCTAATAAAGCTTTATCTACAAAAGGAACACGCAATTCTAAACCCCAGTTCATACTCATGACATCGCTATCTCGTAGTAATTGATTACGCATATAGCGGCTTAATTCTAAAAAGCTAACTTCATCTTCTGGAGTAGAACCCCACTCTAACCCTCCCCTTAGCAAGGGGAGGGAACTAGATTCCGGTTTCCCCCCTTTATAAGGGGGGACTAAGGGGGGTAACATCGGGATGCTGATTGATAATTGATTAATAATTGTACAAGCTTCTTGATGAGAAAAAATACCTCGAAAACTACGGTAAGCAGCATTAAAACTCGGAGGCTGTTGTAAAAAATCACCCAATCTTTGCATTTTTGGTGAATTTTCCCAACGTTCTAAACCTTTACCTAACACGGTGCTAAATGAGGGTAATATCTGCAATTTTTTACCCCATGCAACCATTTGGGGAACTTTTTGAAAAGACTGATATCCACCAAATATTTCATCTCCTCCTAAACCTGATAATACTACTTTCATGCCATTGTCATGGGCAACTTTAGAGACACAAAATGTATTAAAGCCATCAATACTTGGTTGATCAATTGCTGCGAGGAAATCGGGTAATATGCTCTTAGCAAAGGATGATGTAACTTGATATTCTGTGTGTTTTGCACCAAAATGATTAGCGATTTTTTGAGCTAATTCTCCTTCATTGAATTCTGATTCAGCAAAAGCTATGGAGTAGGTAGATAATTGAGATTTTTGAGTTTGAGTTGCTAAAGCGAGAATGGTTGTAGAGTCAATACCTCCGCTGAGGAAAATTCCCACGGGTACATCACTGATAAAATGATGCTCAATGGAATCTAATAAAGCTTTACGGACTATTTCTCGCGCTTCTGGAGGAGAAATTGCTTCAGGAGTAAAATTTATTTGCCAATATTGTTTTTTAGTAATATTTCCATTCTGCCAATATAGCCAATTACCAGCGGGTAAACAATGAATGTCAGCGATTAAGGTGTATGGTTCGGGAACTGAACCAGTTGTTAAATAACCATATAATCCTTCCACACTCATATTAATTGCAGGTAAACCAGATGCTAAAACCGCTCTGAGTTCGGAAGCAAATACTAAAGTTGTACCTAATTGGTAATAATAAAGTGGTTTAATTCCTAAAGGGTCACGAGCTAAAAAACAAGTTTTTTCTAAATCATCCCAAATCGCAAAAGCAAACATTCCTCGTAAATGCTGGACACAATCAGAACCGATTCTTTGATAGAGTTTGAGAATTACTTCTGTATCTGTTTGAGAATGAAATTTCTCACCCTGGGAAATGAGATTTTCTCGTAGTTCTTGAAAGTTGTAAATTTCTCCGTTAAATGTAATTGAATATCGTCCGTCACTGGTAGACATGGGTTGATTTCCAGCGGAACTGAGATCAAGAATTGAGAGACGAGTATGGGCTAAAGCTGCTTGTTTGTCAGTTGAAATATAAATACCTGCATCATCTGGTCCACGATGTTTTAGTCCAGTTTGCATCTTTTCGATTTTTGCTTCTAAATTACCATAGTTGGTATTTAGTTTAATAATACCTGCAATTCCGCACATAGTTAAGCTTATATATGTATTATGAGTTGGGATAAAAATAATAAGCTGTTGTGCATTTAATTTGTATAAATGAGACAGGCAAGATGCCTGTGCCACAAGAGTTCAAGAATTTATGACTATACAATTTAGCTGCATAACAGCCTATTACAGCCAGGGAATAAATTCCCTAGCTTCCTTGTTTAAATTCCTTTAAATGTCATCTAAATTCACTCCCAAAGCCCGCAATTTTTCAGCTAATTTATCTGCTCGTTGTTTCTCCTGTTCTGCTCTTTCAGCAAAAGTAGGAATCCAATCACCATCTTGATTGTACCAACGTAACCACAAACCTTCTGTATCTTGATATTTTCCTGACCAAACTCCTACTCCTAATTCCAATTCAGGAAACCAGAATTTTGGCTCTACAAGTTCTACCGCTTGATATCTTGTACCAACCAATTGAAATACTCGTAATTTATTTTCATATCTGTCAAAAATAACATAATATGGCGATCGCAAATTATGTTTCATCGCCTCCACCAAAATTATATCAGACGGGGAATTTATGCCCTGGTTTCCTGGCTTCATAGTTTTGTAAATATCCAGCCAAAGTTTTCTGAAACTGCTCAAAACCAAAGGTGTCAATGACCGCTTGACGGAGGGCTTGAGGTTGGTACATTAATAAATTAGGATATGTACCTTGTAAAATTTGAGTAATAGTTTGAGCAATTTCATCTACATCATCAGGATTAACCAATGCACCTAGTTTACCATGACAAAGAGCATCAATTGCCGCGTCTTGATTACTGCCAAGTACGGGTTTACCACAGGCTAATGCTTCTAAGTAAACTATACCAAAACCTTCGCCTTTACTGGGCATGGCAAAAAGATCACAAAGATTGTAGTAATCACAAAGTTCAGCGTCGGGAACAAACCCAGCTAAGGTAACGCAGTTTTCTAATTTAAATTCGGTAATTAATTGGTCAATTCTTGATTTATCATCCCCTTTACCCACAATGATGTAATGAATATCGGGAATTAGGTCACGAATTTTTGGTATTGCTCGAATGATTTGGTCATAGCCTTTATACTGTTCTGAAGCTGATAATCTAGCTACTGTTAAAATAATTGGTTGTTCTGGTTTAAGTTGATATCGGTCTAATAAATAGGTCGGTTTTGGTGCGGGTTTAAATTTAGAACTATCAAATGTGTTATGGAGTACAGAGACTCTTTTTGGGTCAAGGTTTTGTTCTTTCAGGAGGCGATCGCGTGTGTAACCGCTAACTGCTAAAATGCGATCGGCATGATGTAGGGCGCGTTGTAATTTGGGGTTGTCAATGTTCCAAGCATCTACACCATGAGCAATTGTCCAATAGGGAATGCCCCGAAGTTTCTTTAATTGATAGGCGACTGGGGTAAAATTTAGATGGGTAGAGATGATTAAATCAGGATTTTGCCATATTCCCCATGCAAATAGTTGAGCAGCAAAGTCAGGAGTACGCAGGGATAATGGTATAGTTCCAGCGCAGCGAAATCTAGTTGTGGCTACACTGGTAAAATCTGAGGGCGGTTTTTTGTCATGCTTAATAAATATGTCATACTCAGCATCAGGGTGAAGATATTGAATAGCTTGGAGGAAAAAAGCTGAGTAGGTTTGGATTCCACCTTTGAATTCAAACAGGTTGGGCATCCATAGATGAAAAGATGATAACAATTGTTTAATCAAAGTAAAAGTTCCACTTCTTATAGCTATAATTACTGAATATTTCCTGTTATATATTTTACTTCCCTAAACCCATCACGCCTATTTCGCAAATAAATTAAGAATGATTTAGGAAACAACCAACGGAGAATCGCATTCCGGCACAATTGCCAATAGGGACTAAACATGAAATCGAGTCTGTTGTATAATTGAAGACCTTCTGGATAGAAATCTTCTAATTAAAATAATTAACGCTACTGAAGCGGCATAAGAACCTGTAACTTCTGCTAATGCACCTCCAGGCTGGAGGATGGCTAATCCTGGTAAAAACCAAGAAACAAATCCTAGCCAATTGCCATACAATAACTTACAAGCTGCTGAGATATCAATAATTCTGATGATTGTGCCTATGACCATAAACCCCAGAAAAACACCTGTAGAGCCAAAGTTGAGATAGAATTCTAAAACTTGCCCCACACCCACACTAGTACCATCCTCAAACTTTTGTCCTGTATAGGAAGTAACAATATTCCCACTTCCAGCAAAGATAGGTTTATCAGGCCACAGAAGTCGGGGAATAGGGGCAACTGCTGCTTGTAATAATGTTTCACCTAAAGCATAACTTGCTTGTCCAAGATTGATGTATTCAACAGCTTTGCCAACTAATCCATTTTGATTGAGCCTTGTGTCAATAGCTTCTAAATGAGATTGGTTAGAAAAATCAATTATTTCAAACTTGCTAAAGGTATTGATCATCCGTTCATATTTTGCTTCTATACCCTGTCCTCCCCATACTGTGGCTCTAATTTCTCCTCTATCTCTGAGGTAGGTAACAAACGCAGATAGTCCTAAAGCAAATACCAAAAATCCGGTGATTAAAATATGCCAACGGGGACGATAAAAACTGGATATAAAAATGAGGATAACTAAGGTAGCCGCAGCGCCGTAACCAATAAAACCGAGCACGTTAATAGTAATTAGGGGTATACTACAACTGGCAGCCAGCCAGAAGAAAAAAGCTTTTTTATCTTGCTCATGCCATGCTTTCCAACAAGCCAAACATAATGATACAACAATTAGGTAGACCCCTGATGTACTAAAACCCTGAAAACCGGGGATACGACCAATAGTAGGAGCGATAATCAGCGTGAAAAAGAACCCCACTTGTAGCAACTGTTTGGGTAATTGCAAATCAGGGTTTTGGGGAACTTGTCTGAGCCAACTTGGTTGAAATATGCGTAGTATCCAGTAAGCTAAAATGGTGCTACCTAAACCAAAGCCCATGACACCATAGACGCTTTCGATGAAACCGGCGGAAACTTGAGCATAGGAAGCCCCTGCTTGCAGCAGGTATGCACCTTTGGGTTTATACCAAGGTAAAGCGTAAACAACTCCACCAAAAAAATGAATCATTGACAGGGATAATAAGTAAGCAAGGGGTAAACCAACGCTAGGAACTTTCCGACTCCACTGGTCGCGGACTACGGAGGCACATATTGCTACCCAAATCACCAACCAGATAATTAACTCAGAGCGATTTTCCATGAAGTTACTTTTGTCCTTGGTCTCAATAATCTCTGCCAATTATAGTAAAATCCTGAGCAACATTACTCCAATCTCTAGGTTGAAAGTCTTCATATACTCTCTTGTTCTTAACTACTCGACATCCTGGGTAAGTTTTACTTAAAAAATCTATTTGTGTGTCAAGGTCCAACAACTGGGTTTTTGTGCTGACACGGGCATAGAGAACTCGCTCTTTGTCCGTTGAGACTGTTTTGATAAATGCTGATTCTGGATATCTCCGGTGTCCACCAGGGGAACGGATACATTCTATTTTCCCTAAGTCAGCCAATTCTGCCGTTGTCTTAGGGTAATAACCAAATTGTTTGTAAACTTGTTCTGGGGTTAGGTATTTTATCTTGCCGTTCAATACGATTAACCCCAGTATACTACGTTATTTTGAGATTAAATCATTTGACAACATGGTTTTTAGGCGATCGCTATAGGTATGATTTCCTTGAGTAATGAGTAAATGGGCATTTTTGGCTAAACGTTGGCGTTCTTGGTCGTGATCCAGCAGCCAATGTGTTTTTTCTAGCATTTCTGAGATGGTATTAAAGTAAACAACTGCTTCACCTTCTTGACCAAAAATTTCCCGATGTTCTTGAGTATCTTCAGTTAACATACATGAACCAATAGCCGGGACTTCAAAGGTTCTCATACAGTTACCATCACGATTTGCTCTTCTGACTAAACATAGGGAAATTTTAGCACTAGTAATGGCTAATCTCAGGGTAGGAACATCTGCTTGACCCTGGGTATGAGCCTTAGTTTCTGGGTATTTTTCCCAATAACCGCCATATAGGGCTAAATTGATGCCTGATTGGATTAAAGCACTCATATAAGGAACGCGATCGCGGTCTGCCCCTCCTGCAAAAACAACATCGGGAACGGTTGTATCTAGGTTGATGTTAGATGGGTCTTCGGGATAGAATAATTCATCATCATAACCAAATGGTAGATATTCTACTCTCGAACAACCTGCGTTCAGCAAGTCTTGTATATTAGCACGACGGGGGGAAAAAACAACGTCGTAATGGGGTAAAGCTTTGAAAAACCAGGGCGCGTAGTGAGCGCGGTTAAAAGGATCATCGGTGAGGAAGTTGAACCGTTTAATTCCCATTTGACCAATTTGTTGTAAGGCTAAATGGTTAATAGCAGCTATTCCTGTGGTTAATAGCCATTGTGGTTGAAGGTTGACACATTGTTTAACTACATCTTGGCTAAATGTATTCAAATTTGATGGATATCTACCTCGCAGATGCCAATTAATGGTTTTTAGCCATTTAGGCGCTTCATAGGCTAAATCAACACTAATAAATCTCGGCTCTAGATGGAGATTTTTGGCAACTTTTAAAAAAGTACCACCTATATGAGTAGTACCAGATAAACCAATAATCAGTAATTTCACAATAATTGAATTTTAACTAAATTTTTTAGCAGAGTGAACTATAAGCTGTTGCTATGCCTTCGGCAGCTTTTTCCACAGAATAATTACTAACTTGTAATTGACACTGCTCTTGAATCTCAGAGTTATTGCACAAATACAAGCTATCTTTTATGTTATTAGCCAAACTATCAATAGAATTAGTTTCAAAAATATTACCCGTTACACCAGGTTTAACTAGATCAGACCCACTTCCTACGGCTTGAGAGACAATACAAGGGAGTCCGTGATGTAACGCTTCATTGACTACCAATCCCCAAGTTTCTGAATAGCGACTTGGTAATATTAGTATATCTGCTGCATGATAATAATGACTCAATTGAGTTTGATTCTGAAAACCCAGAAAATGTACTTTGGTATTAGGTAAATTTTCGGCTTGTTTTTCTAGTTGTGCTTTTAATTCTCCATTCCCTAAAAATAAGACTACCAACTGTTTTTTAATTTCTTCAGGTAATTTTTCAATTGCTGGTAAAATTAAATCTACACCTTTTCTATAACTGAGTTTGCCTGAAAATAATAAAACTTTTTCTGTGTTTGTGATCCCTAATTGCTCACGAGTAGTATTTCTTAATAATTTTCTATCAGCCGCTTTCAGTTGAAATGATTGAGTATTAACACAATAAGGAGAGAAAACCAGTTTTGTATCTGACAATCCCAATCGCTGAAAATGTCTTTGAGAATTTTGACCAATATAAAGTAATTTAGAGCAACTCTGATAAACTACAGATAAGGTGCGATCGCGTATCCAAGATTTTATTTTATTTCGTTTGATGGCATGATCCGTTGTTTCTCCACGAAATAAAATAGGAATCTGCAATTTCCACCCTTGATAAAAAGCGGCTTGATATAAGCGATGACTATAACCTGTGATTAACAAAGCTTTTGGCTGTACTTCTCTGAGCGTTGCTGCTAGTCCTTGAGCAGAAACTTCTTCAAAAGACTGCGCTCCTCCAGTTTTGACATGGGATAAAAATTTTGATGAATAGCCTGATAGTAAGTCTGTATCCCAGGCAAATTTTGCGCCAAATTCTTTATCTTTGTAACCAACCACACTAAAATCAGAGCCGTAAATTACAGTTATTGGTATACCAATTTCTGTGCTTAAGGTTCGGTAAACGGGGGCGCGATACTGAATGGGATGTGTGTCTATGACAGCAAGCATAAGTAATTATGTTTTTAGTGTAAGATATATTGATTTTTAATTTCCGTGTTTAACTCCAAACTATTAAATCATTCGTTCTTTGCAAAATAACCTACTATCCATTGTCCTTTGGAAAATGGATTACCTAAGTTATCAACTATCATTGGCAAATAATACCGTAAAAAAGTTTTAAATTTAATGTTTGTTATTTTCGTTCGGCTCAGAAGTCCATCATAAAATAATGGGTAATAAGTTATGTCTCCCATTGATACTGTGAAGCAACTTACAGTATTAAATTTTATGGAATTGACTAATTTATTTAAAGATTTTGTAGAAAAACCAAGAACGTGCATATCTGGATAAATTGCCCCAGCAAGTTTTGGTTTCTTTGAAAATAGCTGACGATATCTATTAACAAACATTGCACATAATGGCTCACGATTAGGAACTATAACGACTAAAATTCCTGATGGTTTTAGAACTCGATATAATTGGTGTAGAAAATCTCTAGGTTCTGGTATATGCTCAAGAACATGGGATATTCTCACTACATCAAAGGTATTAGCTGGAAATTCATCTATAGATGATTGATACTGAATGTCAAAGTGCTTATTGGCAAAATAAGCTCCATGTTCACTAGATTCTACACCAAAGACGTTCCAATCTCTAGATTTAGCAACTGCCAGAAAAATGCCAATTCCACAACCAACATCTAAAATATTTCTCCCATGAGATACTTTTTCTAAAGTAGATAGTTGACGTAAATAGGAATCCTGCATTTCAGCAACCAAATTATTAGCTGCGTTTTGAGAAAAATCAAATAACTCCGAATACCAGCCATTATCATTAGCAGACATAGGGCGTACTGAATTTTTCAGAAAGCATAAATCACAATCCTGACAATGAAGCACATCTTCATCGAAAGAGATGCCAATTGTAGAGCCTTGTCCGCCGCAAGAGGGGCATTGTTGTTCACTTAATATCACCATAACATCCAATCTCATTAAATAAAGTAATTGAACCGAACTTTGATCAAGAAATAAAGAAAGTTTGTATTAGAACTTAATTCATTTGATTTTTAACCACTTCAAATTGAGTTTCATAATTCCACTCATTTAAAATCCTTTGTCTACCTTTTTCCCCCATTGCTTTCATTTCTAGAGGATGTTCCAAATACCAGCGGATAACATCAGCAATGCTATTAACATCTTCAGGATTACAGGATAATCCATAACCGGGTTCAACATACATTTGTTTCCAGTCGGGTAAATCTGACACTACCAAGGGTAAACCACAAGCTAGATAATCAAAGGGTTTATTGGAAGCACCGGTCATTGGTTCTCTGGTAGGTTTAATAAATAGTGATAAGCCGATATCACATTTACTACACCATTCCAGTAGTTCTGATCGTTTAGATAATGTTCCTACATACTGAATGCGATCGCCTATACCTATCTTATTTGCTAATGTTTGTAATTCTTTCACATAACCCCGATGCCCTATAGTTTCATATCCAGCTATCCTAAGTTTAACATTTTCGGGTAACTGTGCTAAAGCTTTAATGATTATAGAAGGAAGTTGAGTGGGAACTATTGAGCCATGATACCAAAGCCATAATTCATCTTTGTCATTTAATATATTGGGATGAAATACTGCTTGTTTGCTTGGACAGTTCCAAACACAAAGAGAATGTTGATTATTATTAAGTTCTTTGTCAAATAAATCGGCTCTTTGTTGATTAGGTAAGATACAGAATTTAGCTCGGCGTGCTAATTTTTCTCTTGCTTGTAAACACCAATTTATAAATAAACTGTTAGCTTTTGTGCTTGGTGAATCATGTTCGTGATAAATAACTTTTATACCGGGTAAAAAAGTCAATATTAAAGCTATCGGGCAAACTAAAAAATCTGAAGCATATACCCATTGAGGTTGCCAACGTAACACCGATATCAACACCCAAATACAATATCTCATGTAATGTAATTTTTGCCACCAGCCAGGCTGACAAAAGGGTATTTGATAGACGGTAATATGAGGATGAGGTGGAAACCTTAAAGCGTCTCCGCCTGATGCTCCTGTCCCTAAAAACAGCACTTCCCAATCGGCTTGGGCTAAAATCCGAGAACTATGTTCTAAAGGGGGATAAATTGCGGGGTTTGTGTATTGGATGTATAAGATGCGATTTTTTGATTTAATCATTAGTGCAGTAATAATATTTGATTTTTTGAAGGTTTCAGATCCCCGACTTCTCTCAGAAGTCGGGGATCTGATTTTCTTATTTTATTTACAGAGTGAAGGTTAAAGAATTTCCCCAAGGACCAATTTGAGATTTCATCAATTAGCGATCGCTTTCAAGATAAACAAAGTATGTCTCAGGAGATATAAGTTAGCTTTATGGCATAGAGGAAGCTTAACACCGGAAAACGACTTGCACCAAATGTAGGTAGAAAATCATTTTTTACTTTTCTTTACACAGATTGGTTTTATTGTGTTCACTTACTTAATAAAAGGCATTATTTTTTAGTTTTGACGTTTTTCTTTTCAGCGCCCCTTAGATAGTCTGGATGATTATATTCAAAGATTACATCAATCCAGGGCATAGTTAACTTGACTAAAACAGCATAAATACTTACCCATTTATAAGCAGAAATAATTTTGAGTTCATCATTTTTGTTAATAGGAGAGAAAGTTTTGCTAGACCACTCTTTGAGTAAGTTAGATTTTTCTCTTTGATGTACATTTTCTAGATTAGAAGTTTTAGAATCTAAATGTAAACGAAAGTAACCCAATCTCTGGGTAGTATGAGCAACTTTCGCACCAGAATAAATCTGATAGAACCACCACAAATCTAAACAGAAGTGGTAATTTTCATTGAATTTCAAATTTTGAAATTTGGTGTGATTCCAAAATGTGCTCTCCTGCGGAAGTTCGTAACGGAGATTAAATACTATAAAAGGAAAGACAAACGGTTTAAATATGCGAAAATGATGCCGCCACCAACTCCTACGTAATAAATAATATTTGGGTTTATATTGATTGGGCTTTCTATTACCAACTAAAATATCACATTTTTTGCTATAAAATATCTTGGCTATATCTTGGAAAGCAGATGGTAGATACATATCATCGCTATTAAGGTAAGCTAATATATGACCTGTAGCTTTTTCTAATCCTTTATTAATCGCATTTGCCTGTCCTTTATCCTTCTCACTCACCCAATAAGTCAACCAAGGTTCATACTTTTTAATAATCTCCACTGAATCATCTGTGCTGTTACCATCAATTACAATATATTCTAAATTAGGATAACCCTGAAGCAACACAGAACGAATAGTTTCTTCTATAAATTGCCCATAGTTATAATTTGGTGTAACAATACTAATCTTTGGCCATTCTGAGCCATCAGGCATTTTATCAGGTACTTGGGGACTCGATTCAGTCCAAGGCCAGCCTGTTTTACCGCTTGGGGGTGGTGGAAGTTCGCTTAAAGTGGGACAACGCATATACTTATTATACTCCTTATTAGGATTAAAACTTTTAGACTTACAACTGTTCTCAAAAGAAATTTGATTTTACTGGAACATCTCGCGGAAAAATATCTTGTTAATTATTGTCCATGATGGTTTTCAAGTCTTTGAGCGATAGCGAAGCGCTGCTGCAAGCAGTTCGCCTGTACTGGTTGATCTAGAGGCTATAATCACATTATATATTCAGTTGCGATGCCTACTGCGAGGGAAGCGATCGCCTGACCTGTTGGTATAGTTCTATATATAGCGGTTCTCGATTAATTGAGATACAAGAACCCCACCCCCAACCCCCTCCCCGCAAGCGATGAGGGGGCTATGATGTATCTCATGCAAGTGTATACTGCTATATCTTTTTTCCTGCATTTCTAAAGTATATTCTTTAAGGGCGATAGCGAAACGCTGCTGCAAGCAGTTCGCTCGCCAATTTTCGTTCATTTTTTCCCCTTAATTATTTATCTTAAAATAACGTTACAATCCCCAATGACTAATTTGAAATTTCATAAATTAGCGATCGCTTTCAATTAAGATAAACAAAGTATATCTCAATTGCCGCTACCCTAGACGACAAAAGGGTATTTGATAGACTAAATGAATATTCGGGGATGGTTTGCAAGTCTTTGAGCGATAGCGAAGCGCTGCTGCAAGCAGTTCGCCTGTACTGGTTGAACTAGAGGCTATAATCACATTATATATTTGGTTGCGATGCTTACTGCGAGGGAAGCGATCGCCTCATCTGTTGGTATAGTTCTATATATAGCGGTTCTCGATTAATTGAGATACAAGAACCCCACCCCCAACCCCCTCCCCGCAAGCGATGAGGGGGCTATGATGTATCTCATGCAAGTGTATACTGCTATATCTTTTTTCCTGCATTTCTAAAGTATATTCTTTAAGGGCGATAGCGAAACGCTGCTGCAAGCAGTTCGCTCAACAATTTTCGTTCATTTTTTCCCCTTAATTATTTATCTTAAAATAACGTTACAATCCCCAATGACTATTATTAGCTCACTTATAACACACTTATTTTATAAGTTAACAGTAGTTATCCCCTATATTTGAATAGGATTTTCTCCTCAGCTTGTTTAAATTCAATATCAAATAAATCAAACACAACTTCCCTACCCAATAAAACTTCTTGGCAATCCTCATTTTGTAACCAGGCAACAGGAGCAGAAAAGGTATAATTATCAATCTGCATTTCAACTTGTCGGAGTACATATTGTACACTCCCCCCTACTCCTTCTCCATTACTCAGAACTTCTCCTTGAGAGAGGGCATATCCTAAGTCTGTGCCTAAATAAAATGTAATTAGGCTAATATCCGAACCAGAATCTACAAGCATTTCCAGGATTTTAGAATTTTGAAAAGTTAGACAGACTTCGTATTTTGGCTGCCAATCATGTTTTTTGACTGTTCTAAAACGCACTGGGAAAAACTTCACTGGCTCAACAAATTCGTTCTCGTAGATCCGCTCAGTGATGTAGTCAGAAGATTTTAAGTTCTGAAGGTCAATTTGCTGTGTCATGATTCTATAATCTTGGTGATGAGCTATTACACCATCCTTAGTGTAAATAATCCATTCTCCACGATATTGTTTTAGTTTTCGGTAATTTGCTTTACGCCATTCTTTGGCACTATTGTATTTTTCGTTCATATTTAGCTATAGGAAAGTCGGGGATCTGGGCATGATCAGATTATGTATTCAGTTACCATTATATTTATTTCTTTAATCGCCTAATTACTGACAATATTAGATGTCTTGTAGACAAAGTTCCAGATTTTGGTCAGATATTTTCTGTACTTTGGCCTTCTGATCAATATCTCAAAAGAGATCCTCAAAAGGTTGCATGGAGGGACTGAGATCAAAAAGACCATCAAAGCCCAACTCACTGTTCAATACTATCCGGTTCTGTCACTCTCGCACAACAATAATCGAATCTATTTTTTTTAACTCTGATTTTATACAGGTTTGCGATCGTCGTTCTCTAATGGATGAATAATAGAATAACACATAGTTAATTAGTGTGCGCTAGGTTCAGAGATTCTGATTCAAGTGTCATCTTTATTGTCAGTATATTTTAATTAACTCCTTTGAATAATTGATACCTGCGAAAGAGTTTCATTTAACCAAGCGATCACCTTCAAGATCAACAGTTTCAGATCCCCGACTTCTTAAAGAAGTCGGGGATCTGATTTTCTTATTTTATTTATAGAGTGAAGGTTAAAGAATTTCCCCAGTGACCAATTTGAGATTTCATAAATTAGCGATCGCTTTCAAGATAAACAAAGTATATCTCAATTGATTATAAGTTGTCTTTAGGGGATAGACTAGACTAAATGTGAAAATTTACTGGTTTTCTAACCAGCTTTCTAACTCAGAAATATCCGTAAAATCAAGTAATTGATCAACCAACATTTCAATTACACTTAGTTTCAAACCCCGAATTCGATCTTCAATGGCAGAATCTAAAGAACCAAATTGCCGTGTCAGAAGACGCAGAACTATACTCACTGCTTCTTCTTGCTTTCCTTCTTGCTTTCCTTCTTGCTTTCCTTCTTGCTTTCCTTCTTGCTTTCCTTCCTGTTGTCCTTCAGCAAAGACATCCTGATAAAAACGGGTTTGTTTGAGGTCTACGTCTGTTATTCCTATCATCTGCTGTATTTCCTCTCTACTTAAAATAGGCAGTTTATAAACCATGATAGTCTCTAACAAATCAATTAGTTGCAATTGCAATTGTCTTTGAGTTATTTGTCCATAGGTTTCTTTAGCAATTTCTTGTGCTAAAACTGCACTTTTATCCGCAGGAGTAACAATCAGTTTCAGCAACTTCAGACTGATAGGGGCATTTGCTGGAGGTTCTAATTCATCCAAGTATATACGGTGGACTCTGGAACTTGCCAATAATCACATTATATACTCAGTTGCGATGCCTGCTCCAAGGGCAGCGATCGCCGGACTTGTTGGTATAGTTCAATATAGCGGTATGCACTTGCATAAGATACATCATAGCCCCCTCATCGCTTGGGGGGAGGGGGTTGCTC
>NZ_AP018316.1:4421461-4445542 GCF_002368115.1 Dolichospermum compactum NIES-806
GTTTCTGTGGTTGCCTTGTTTAAAATTTGTCTGGCTTCAACTCCTGCTTGTGCTTTGGGGATGATGATTAATCTTAATATGGCTAAATTTGGGCTGAGGTTTTCTTTGTCTAATAAGTCTTCTAGGTATAATCTTTCTACTTGGTTATTGAGTAAATTTTGATAGGGAATTTCTGAACCTAAGTCTAATCTGTTGTTTAATATAATTAGTAATCCTTGCCAACTTCCCTTGGTTTCATATTGTTCAAGATAGCTAAATATACCTCGAAAGTAACGCCCATAAAATTTCTGATCTCTTTGCATTTGCGCTTCGAGAAAGATTAGTGGAAAATCTGTTTTTTTGTTTACTGGTGTTAATAATCCATCTAAACGGGTTTCGTTTTCTTTGATGACGGGCGCACTATATTCAAATTCACAATCAGGGGGGATACCGGATACTAATTCTGAGATTAATCCAGGTTGATTTAAAAAAATTCTGTAAAATAATTTATCAGTTTTCATAATTGTTTTTCGTTGAAATTTGATTCATTAATGTTGACCTCTATTTCCATATCAACGCTAGGTTTTCTACCTCTTTTTTTCGTTTCTTACTTCTGAGACTTCCTCTCAGGAGAAGTTCAGTTGTCATATCTAGAGTCAGGGAAGTGAGCGCTAGACTTGTTGGTATAGTTCTATATACCTTTTTGCTTGCATTTCTAAAGTATATTCTTTAAGGGCGATCGCCTAACAGTTTTCGTCAATTTATCTCAAGACAGAACGATAGGCTTCCACAGTCTGAGCAGCTGTCTTATCCCAGCTAAAATGTTTAACTCGCTCTAGACCTTTCGTGATTAAAATATCCCTTTCTGCTGGATTATCAAGCATAAATAATAATCTATCAGCAAGGTCTGCTACAGAAGTAGGATCAAAGAGTAAGCCCGCATCGCCAACTACTTCGGGGAAACTGGAGGTATTAGAAGCAATTATTGGTGCTTGACAAATCATTGCCTCCAAAAGAGGAATACCAAAACCTTCATACAAAGATGGATAAACGAAGGCAACACAATTTCTATAAAGTTTAGCTAAGTGAGCATCACTAGCGTAACTAAAGTTTTCAATATGATTATCTAGATTTAATTTGCTAATTTGTTCTTTTTCTGTAGAATCAAATGGAGAACCAACGACGCAAAGTAGGACATCTGGAATTTTAGAACCTATTTTTGCCAAAGCAATTAACAAATTATTAAAGTTTTTATAAGTCCCTCTTGAGCCTACATAAAGGAAGAAGGGGCGGGAGGGTATAAAATCGTTGTTTTCTTCCAGAGATGGATTAAATTCTGTTGCTAAGTGAGTTATAAGAACTCTGTTTTCGGGTAATGGATAACGTTCTAATAAATCATTTTTTGTACTTTTGGAAATACACAAAATTATATCTGAAGCTAATATTGCCCTACGCTTTATCTCAGCAAATTGTCCTTGTTTATCAATTAAATGAGGAAAGATTTCATGAATCATATCATAAACGGTTAGAATAATCGGACAACGCCTTTCTTGGAATTCTTGATGTGTGAGTAATGAGTAATAAGTCGGATGAAAAATTTGAGGGTTGTTGGTTGTTGCTTCAACGGCTCGAAAATAATATTTTTCTAGCCAATAAGACACCCTTCCTGGTTTAAAGCCAAATCGTTTATAGTTAAATATTTTTAAATTTGGATGATGAGGATGGGGTTCATTCCGCGAGCGTGGACTTGTTAGGATTGGCTCAAAATCTTGTGGCAATCGGCTAATAATATTGTCAAAGTAGCGACTAATGCCTCCTACTTTTTGGGCACCATAGATCTCGCCATCATATAGAATATGCATAATGATTTTTGTTGTTATCAGATTCTGGGTGAATTTTGGTTTTACGAGTTAGTTAATCTAGTTAAGTAAGAGTGATAAGTCTTTCAGCAAACTCTCTCTTGAAAATCCCTGTGAGATCGAATTTCTGGCATTTTCTCCTAATTTTTTGCATAGACTTTTATCTTGCCAAAGTTGCAAAGAATATTCAGCAAACTCTCTCGAATTATTGGCGATAAATCCATTTTCATTGTGAATAATTGGTGATCGCTCACCCGAAAACCGAGTGGCAATTACGGGTAGTCCATGAGCCATTGCTTCCACAATTTTAATCTGTTGCCCTGTTCCAGCAAGTACAGGACAAATGGCAAACCTGGAAGTTTCGTAAAATTCCTTTAAATCTGGCACAAATCCAGACAACTCTACTCCTTCAGGGGCATAAATATTTTTGCAATAGCCGCCTGTTACTTGCAGTAAAAAAGTTGAATCTCTTTCCAGAATAAGCGGCAAAACTTTTTTTATGAAATAAAGATATCCTTGAATATTAAACATATTTGGGCCAATTGTTAAAATTGCACCTTCACTATACTGGTTGTTGAGTTGACAAGTAGGTTGTTTTACGGGTATGTAAACCACATGGGTTTTGGATGTTTTACTTTTAATGATTTCCGTTTCTTTTGAGCTAATTGAGATAGTGTAATCGTAGTTATCAAATATATCAAA
This sequence comes from Dolichospermum compactum NIES-806, assembly GCF_002368115.1. Classification (NCBI taxonomy): domain Bacteria; kingdom Bacillati; phylum Cyanobacteriota; class Cyanophyceae; order Nostocales; family Aphanizomenonaceae; genus Dolichospermum; species Dolichospermum compactum. The sequence continues at coordinate 4,424,002 of NZ_AP018316.1, forward strand.
TTCTTCTGATGAAGCTTCCATGTAAAGAGGATCAAAAAAATTTTCTTGTAAAACCTTATCCTCAATTTCAGTTTTGTTGGTAACAGGAATAGTTATGTATTTGCTAACTGTACCTTGCATAGAACTATTTAATGATACTAAATCATGTATGTCAATGATTTTACGAACTGAATTGATTTTTTTGTCATGAAATAACTGATCCCAATAGGCATAGTTCATGACAATAATTTCTGGTTTAATTAGTTCAAATTTCTTTAGAAACCAGCTACGCATTCCCAAAGGAGTATTTAATAAAGAACTAATCGGTGGGGTTTGTTTAGTAAACCGATAATATCTTGCAAAGAGAGAAATTAATTTATAATCAAGTCGTGTCGGTTCATAGATAAGGACATCGTTACACCATTGGGACTTTAAAACTTCAATGCTAGAAAGCTCCCAGGGAGTTTCCGAAGAAAGAGTTGAACTCATTAAGGTCACTTCACAACCAAGTTCTTTTAATCCTGCTAACATTTCAAGACACCGCTTGTGTGCGCCAGATTTTGCGGGATAGGGGTTATGGGGGAAAAAAACAAAACTTTCTTATTTTCTATGCTCATCTTGATGACAATATTACTTTTCTGTATTTTGATTTAGAGAAAATTTTTACAAGACTAGGACTTACGCACGCTCACTAATTTACCATGATATGAATGAACGAAATTGCGTCGTTTTCGGCTTTGGGAATAACTTATTGAGTAGGGTGCGTCAGATAGAGGGAATCTGTTTTTTTGTCAAAATATCGTGTCTGACGCACCCTACAAGGGATAAAATTTACTTCACATATTTTGGGGAATCTTGTCAATGCGTAAATCCTAAAGACTTTTTTGTAAGCTTTGATTCTTAGAGAAATTCAGAAACATAAAGATTTCAGCCGTCTAAATAATTGTCTTCTATTTTGTCTGAGGATACCAAGCATAAATCTGATTACCTTAATCGAGTAACTACACTTAAATGCCTCTTTAATTTGAGCGATCGCTGCTTCAAAATCATCTTGATTAATTAATGTAATAGCCCGATTAAGTGCATTAAAGGCATAATATTCCCTTGCTTGCATTGTGACTTCTTGGCTAATTGTATTAGGTAAATACAATTTAGAAATTTCAATCGCCCTGCGTGTGTCAGCAACATTTTCACCTTTTCTAATCAATCGAGACGATTCTGAAGCCGAATGTAGGCGAAAACTGGCTAAAACTTGAGGTTCATACCAAATTGGATAGTGTGCAGCAATTCTTTTCCACATTTCCCAGTCAGCAGCAGATCTGGCTTCGGTACAAAATCCTGCTAACATTTCAAGACATCACCTATGAGTACCAGATTTAGCAAGATAGGGATTATGGAGAAAAAAGTATAAAATCTTTCGGCACATAAGACTATTTATTTAGATTGGTTAAGAGATCCTATTAATTCCTGTGTGGCTTTATCTATACCTCTTTTTGATGCCTGAAAAAATAATTTAGCTTTTGGTTCCATTCTCCATAGTTGATAATAATTTAATATTCTGCCTCTCCATGTAGGGGAGCTAAGGCTTGGTAATTTTCCTCTAAAAGACTCAAGTATAGTAACTGAATAACCGTTCCCCTCCTGTAATTTCAGTAAATAACTCTCTTGTAATCGATTTTTAGGCAGTAGATGGAGTAATTTTAAGGATTTGAATTGCCCCATGCCTAAGCCAATATCACAAGCTGTAAGTACTAAATCTATATCCTCGCAAGTCACGAAATTGTTGGAGATGCTTCCAAATCGTAGGCGGTTGTGGTCATTCTTAGTCATCTCTAAATATTTTTCTACCACAGGGCGACGAATACACAATCCTGCACCGCAAGGTACGTAATCGTAATTGCTTAGAAAATTCGACCAAATGTCACGATCAAATTCTCGGATTGCTAACATTCCTAAATATGGTTTTATCCATTCTGCTGGAGCCTCCTCAAACTCTGGTCTAATCTGTCCGCCCCATGCCCCTATAAAAGGATAATCTTCACTTATTTTTAAGGTAACTTCAAGATAATCTCTATCTAAGACATTATCATCATCAACAAATACTAGAACCTCTGCTTGTGATTCTTTTATTCCTCTTAATCTTGCTGGAGTTAATCCTAATTGTTCTTCTCGTATGTGATGAGAATTCGGATGCCAACTTAGATCTATTTCCGTTGAAAGAATCTTTTCACTAGTGTTGTCAACCAATAATAGCTCCCACATTTCTTTGGGAAGTGTTTGAACTTTAAGTGCTTGTAAAACTCGACTTAAATAATCTGGACGAGGATTATGCGTACAGATAATAACAGATATAAATATTGAAGAAGCCATAAGGTAATAAGGTAGGTAATTTTTTATTGATGCAGCTAAAACTTTAGGATACCGCTTGTGTGCTAGAGATGTTACAGAATAGGGGTTATGGGAAAAAAGAACAAAATTATCTTATTTGTTCATTTTGATAACAATGTTGCTTTTCTAGATTTTGATTTAGAGAACATTTTTATAAGACTTTTGTGTAGGCTTTAATTTTAGAGAAATTCAGGAATCTAAAGTTTTCAGTAACCTAAATAACTGTCTTTTATTTTGTCTGAGAATACCAAGCATAAATTTGATTACATTAAACGAGTGACTACATTTCAGTGCTCCTTTAATCTGAGCGATCGCTGCTTCAAAATTATCTTGATTAATTAATGTATTAGCCCGATTAAGGGCATCAAAGGCATAATATTCTCTTGCTTGCATTGTCACCTCTTGACTAATTGTATCAGGTAAATACAATTTAGAAATTTCAATTGCCATAATTATGTCAGTAATATTTGCTCCTGTCTTAATTAAGCGAGACGATTCCGAGCCAGTATGCTGTCGGTAACAAGCTAATATTTCTGGTTCATACAAAACCGAATAATTGGTAGCAATACGCTTCCACATTTCCCAATCAGCCGCAAAATGAACTGGTGGGTAGAAGCCCCCTATATTTTCATAGGTATTTCGTTTTACAACCATAGAAGGGAACTGAATTAGCTGAACTACAGCAATTTCTTGCACCCAATTATCAAGAATACCTGATTTTCTTTTTTCTAGTCTAGATAAGTTATTCCAGTGGCCATCTTCATCCATAAAAACATAACGACAAAAGGCAGCCCCAATATCATCATTACAAGCTATAGCTATATCATGCTCCAATTTCTTATAGAATCCTGGCAAGACAACATCATCCTGATGTAAAATATGAATCCAGCGACCATAGGATCTTCTGATGCAAGCATTCCAGTTATTAACTAAACCAACATTTTGAGGGTTGCGAAAAAAGGAAACTCTACCTTGTCCGATATCTTTGACAAGTTCTTCAGGATCGTCTTTAGTAGAACAATCATCTACAACCTCAATCTGCATCTCCCTTACCCCTGGATCTTGAACTAGGACACTTTTCAGTGTTTGTTCTAAGTATTTTGTCCCGTTATAGGTGGGAATCATCACGGACCAGAATGGTCTATGAGAGTCTTGAGGCACTGAATTAATTGGAGGAAATACGATTCCGCTTGTCATAATATATGAATGGAAATATTATCAATAAAAATGATCTCGAAATTTTGAAATATATGGTTGAGGAGGTTTTTAAAGCTTCAATGTTCTGCCGGTTGCTTCCAAATATGCCCGACCCCATTTTTGACAAGGCTCTAAGTGATTACCTTCAGCCCACTCATTCCAAGCATTAATAAAAACAATTTTTTCGCTATTACGGTGATCCTTAACTGTGTTTTGAATAACTTGTTTCAACCAATACTCGTAAATTTCTGGTGAAGAATCTTTAATAATCGTTGCATTTTCTCGACGACGAGGAGAATTATCCCACGATGGGGTGACACAAGGAAAGCGAAGATAAGCGGGGTCAGCCTTTTTTAACATTGCTTCAACCATTGACGAATAGTCAAAAATTCGGTTATTGGCGTAAGCCTTTGCTGCTAATTTGAGTTTCCTGGCTAAATTCCACCGTCTACCTGTTTGCAAGGGTAAACCTAATTCTCCCCAATCTGGCTGAAATTCCACTGCTGCATCAAAACCAATTTGAGTGGGATCAGTATGTTCATCAGAAAAGCTTTCTACACGACATAGAAAAATCTCACCTACTCCTAATTTACGGGCTTCTTCGCGCCAAATTTGACTGGTCTTTTTTGGATCAGGAATATTCATAGCTCGATAAACCAGAAAAAGAGGTTTTCCCTCTACACGAATATATCGAGGATCTTGAAAAGCTTGAGCCAGCCACTGCATATGCAGTCTATCGCTTTCTTCGCCATAGACTTGCTCGGCTAGAATTTCTTGATCTTGACCATCCCACCGTTTTGTCCAGTTTTCATTAGCCCAGCAAAGACAAAAGGGAAAGTCTGGTTTTCCTGAAGCAAGTACGTCATTAAAAGGACGTTCTAATAATCGTTTACCATTAAACCAATAGTGATAATAACAAAATCCGTGAATACCGTATTCTCGTGCTAGGTCAGCTTGAGCTTGTCGCGCTTCTGGTAGGCGCAAATCATAAAAGCCTAAGTCAGCAGGAAGGTGGGGTTGATAGTGTTCTTTAAATAAAGGCTTGGATTTAGCTACATTTGTCCATTCTGTAAAACCCTTGCCCCACCATTGATCATTTTCAGGAATGGGATGATATTGGGGGAGGTAGAAGGCGATCGCACGAATGTCAGAATTGAGTTTTGACATTGAATTTGTTGTTTTGATTCTAAATTTTAATAACCCGCTTTATTGCTTCCAGATAAGCTTTGCCGTTGCGTAAGTCTGGCTCTAAATGATTTCCTTCAGCCCATTCATTCCAGGCATTAATAAAGACGATATTATCATCTAAGTCCTGACGTAAAGGCAATTTATTAACTACGTCAGATAATTTCTCCTCAAACTCTTTGGGAGTTGAATTTTTCAAAGAAATAGAATTTTTTCCCCTTCTAGGACTATTATCCCAACTCACAAAAACTGTAGGATAGGCAGAGGTGCTTTGACCATGAAATGTAGGACACATGACTTGTCTTGCCCATGGGCTATCGTAAACTTTTAAGGTTGAACTGAAGATATTCAGTTTTAAATTTCGCTTAAAACGACTGAACCTGGGTTTACCATCTTCAAAAGCATTGGGTAATCTACCCAATTGAGGCTGAACATCTAAGGTATGGTCGCAACCAATAGTTTTACAATCTACATTGCTACAATGAGCATTACAGCCAATAATGTAAGGTTCAGGAATGCCTAATGTCATACATTCCGATTTCAAACGCTCTATAGTTTTTTTAGAATCAGGTAAATCTAGAGGTTTATAAATTATAAAAAGGGGTCTACCTTGAATGCGGATATATCTCGGATCAGCAAAAGCTTTGGACAGCCATTGTGCATGATTGACAGTATCTTCATCTGAATAACTTTGTTTAAGTAAAATTTCCTTTTCTTCTCCCAACCATCGTCGAGACCAAGTTTCATTAGCCCAACAAAGACAAAAAGGAAAATCAGGTTTTCCTGAAGCAAGTACGTCATTAAAAGGACGTTCTAATAATCTTTTACCATTAAACCAATAGTGATAATAACAAAATCCGTGAATACCGTATTCTCGTGCTAGGTCAGCTTGAGCTTGTCGCGCTTCTGGTAGGCGCAAATCATAAAAGCCTAAGTCAGCAGGAATGTGGGGTTGATAGTGTTCTTTAAATAAGGGTTTGGATTTCGTAACATTTGTCCATTCTGTAAAACCCTTGCCCCACCATTGATCATTTTCAGGAATGGGATGATATTGGGGGAGGTAGAAGGCGATCGCTTTTATATCAGGCATAATTGAATTAATACTTTGAACTAAGTTTTTCAGTTTTTACGGATTATTTCAATTCTGTAACCGACATTTTGGACTATAGCGATCGCCTGGATCATTTCTGTCCGTGTATCCGTCGTAGATTCAACTTCTAGTTCGGTAATTGACAATTTTGTGAGTAAATACGAGGTTTATTGATGAAATCTACGGATGAATTAACAGTTTAGCAATCTTCTTTTAACTCTGGCAGCCAATCTTCATTCAAAACTTGCTCTATATTGGCAATAGGAGATGGGGGAAATAGATTTGCATTTAAACCAGTCTTCACGCTTGTAATCTGGCAAGCATCATCATAAATTTCTTGGGCAACTTCTTGAAAATAAGGCTTTAGGCTCGGACTCCGGTTTAAAAGTCGCTTGAGTTGTTTCCGTTGTTCTAGAATAGTGGCTCGCCATCCCCTTTGATTGTAATCACGCTCTTGCCACCAATAAGTCAATTTAAGTAAATGTTCATAAAGAACTAATAAGCGACTTTCTAGCTGATTTTTTTGCTCGTTGCCCAAATCCCGCAACTCCTCCACTAAGTAATCCCAATCAATGGTTTCGATCGCCCCTCTCTGGATATTATCAATAGTAGTTTGTACCCATTGATAAAAATCAAGATCGTGAACTTGGGTCGCTATTTGAGCGGTATCGAGCATTTGAGCTTTTTGCTCTTGGGCAGTTATAGCGGACATGGATTGAGTCTCCTGATATTGGACTGTTTTATCAGCATTCTAGCAATTTCTAGATGGGATGATATTGGGGCAGGTAGAAGGCGATCGCTTTTATATCAGACATAATGATTCTAGACTATGTGCTTAAAATATACTTTTGAACAAGTTTTTGAGCTATATAAATCACAAATAAACCAACTATGCTTTTTGGCAAAGCAAGTTAAGAATGCACTTTTCTAGACGATCAATTCCTCTTTCCCAACTCCATTGCTCTAATACATAACTTCTTGCATTCTTACCCATGTTATCAGCTAACTCCTTATTGTTTAATATTTTTGAAATCGCTTTTCCCATCTCAACAGGCTCATTTCCATTAATTAAAAAACCATTTATTCCATCTTTGATTGTTTCTCTGATCCCACCTTCGGCGATCGCGACCACAGGAGTACCGCAGGCATTAGCTTCAAGAGGAGCAAAGCCAAATGGCTCTAAAATAGGCGTGTAAAGCATGACTGAAGCTTCGTTTAGTAATTTAACAACTTCATCATCTGACACTCTAACTTTTGGAATAAATTCCACCCCCATAGATGTGGCAAGTTTTATGATTTCATTTTGATAGGATAAATCCGAAAAGTTTCCAATCCAGACCAATGAAGGCCTATCTTTTTTCTCAATAGTAGCAACGGCATTAACGGCTCTTTCTAAGCCTTTTCCTATATATATCGCCCCTAGTCCAACAACACTTTTTTGACGTGGCAGATTCAATGGCTTAAAGAGTTCAGCGTCAACTCCCAAATAACAAACCTTGGAATCAATTCCATAAGCCCTTTGAACACTTTCACGGCTAAAAAGCGAATTTACTAAAATCAAATCGAATGCTTCAGCATTTAGCAACTCTTCACGAGCTTGAACTCTAAATCCCTGCACTTCAATTTGATTTCTTAGAAATGCCAATGAATAACTGCGTGAAGTCCACCAAGGCTTATCAAAAGGCGGTAAAGCTAACCAAGGTAATTTTGGTAAAGCTTCGTATAACCAGCGATAAGGCTCTTGTAAATAGAGAAACTTTGGGATATTTACATATCTGGCGATTGAGGTTGTCCTGAAAAAAGTACAAGCGTTGGCAAAAAGAACATCAAAATCACCCTTATTTATTTCTTCTGCACATTGTTGACAGTGAATATCCATTGCCTGAATCTTGTCAACCATCGTTTGATAGGGACTCAATAAGTTGGCAATCCGTCCAGCTTTTGGTTGAGTTTCTGCCAACGGGACTATACTTTCTTTGATCAGATCACCAAGAGGAAGATATGTTTGATCGGCGGTGGGTGGACACCATGATTCTACTGTATGTCCACGCTCTACCAATCCTTTTACATGGTGGAATAAGGCTCGTTTACCACCGCCACTTGGTAAGTTATGCCAAACTGCAATTTTCATAGTTTAAAAATTCTTAGAAACTATTATTTTTTCCATCTCATCAACATCAACGCGGGGGATTGAGTTACTCACAAATGAATTATTACTGCAAATTCTTAATTTAATTCCACGACTCATAAGCCACTTGTGTAAATCATGAGAAGAATCTATTAATATTTTATTTTCATCTGGATCAATAGCTCCAGTTGGATTATATTTCAAACCAAATTCATATCTAATTCTAGCTTCTGAATATCCTGTTATTACAGCTACTTTTCGAGCTATTTTTGACAAATAGAACTCCGCAGTTTCATTTTTGGAGCTTTTATTACTTTCGTAAAACTTATTATAATGTTTAAAATTACTCGCATTAGGAGAAGCCAGATCATAACTGACTAAGAAAATATCTTTTGATCCCAGGTGAAGTGCTAGATAAATAGCAGATTCTAAAATTATTCCAGGTCCCCAAGGTCTTTGTGGCACTTTTGCCAATAAAAATTTCTCAAATTCAAGAGTCACAGCTAGTCTCTTTGCTGGGTTTCTCTCCTTAAGAGGTAAATAGATATCTACGGGAGAAAATATTTCTGGATCTGCATCATTGAAAGAGGAGATAACGTATGTACTTTTACGATATTTGTATTTTTTTAAGTTTCCTTGATTTATAAGATGAAAAATTTCAACTCCGTTTAAATATTCATGTGCTTGCTTAACTGCAATTAATATACATTTTGAACCTAATGCAATCAGTTTTTCTTGAGGTATCTGGCTGAGTGATGGACCACAGGTAACAATTACAACTGGAATGTTCTCTGCAATGTTATGCAGAAAATCTAAAGAATCTTTAACATCTAAATTGCTTTGCTTTAAAAGCAGAATTTTTTCCTTAACCAGATCAACTTTTGATTTAGTCATACTTCAAATAATAAAAAGTGCATATTTCAGATAAAAATCAACTTTCTCACGTATTAATTAGTTCTAACAATTCGGTAATTTGTTTCATTTGAGGTAGTTCTAATGATTTACAAAACTCTTGCCAGTCTTTCATTTCAGTCCAGCCAGAAACAAAAATAAAGTCAAGTTCAGCTTTAGTGGCAGCAATATAGTCGTAGCGGCTGTCACCCATAAATAGAGCAGGAAATTGGATATTACCTAGCTCTTTTTCCCTTAGCAAAATTTGTTCTTTGGTGTCAGGGCTACCGAAAATCCCACCGTTGAATAAGTGACTGATACCTCGTTTTTCAAAAACATCATGTAATTCAGCTTGATCTCCGCCAGATGCTACAAGCCAACAAGTGTCAGGCAATGCTTGACGTAACTCCTGAAGTCCTGGAGCAATTGTACAGTTTAGTAAACCTTCTCGAACGTGAGCCCCATAGGTTGACAGAAGTTCGTTAAGAGGTTTTTGGTCAATGCCAACACCAATAATATTTTGTAGAAAATATTCAAATTTTCGATAGCGAGAAATGCCCCCATTTTGGATGTGATAATCAACTAGGGACTGAGCTACAGTTTCCCCATAAGGGAGTGCAGCTTGATAAAAAGCTTGGGTTTTGACCTGATTGGAGTCGAGAATGACACCATCACAGTCAAAGATTAAGCACTTATAGTTTTTTTCAATTTTATTCATAATAAAACAAACCTATAGATCAAGCCATGCTTTTGCACAAGCTAAATCGTATACATCATCAATATCAATTGAGCTTCGTTTATCCATTTTGAATAAGTAAGGGGATGTACCATGAAAGTATTTCCACTCAATCATCTTTAATCGTGGTGCAAGCAAAATTCCATCGGTTACACGATAAAGTGGTGGCAATTGTTGAGAAGGGACATGGTCAATACCAAGTTTATAATTGATAGGACCTTTTTCATCCCAGAGATATCTTTTTAGTTCTTCTACGGACATCAACGAGTCAAAATCCTTGCCAAGAACACGAAGATAGCAATTGATCGCTTGGATATAATGGTGTGGCTCAACGAGAGGCGAGGTACAAGTTGCCCATAAAATGTGTTCACCCGTTACATTTTCACAGATGTGAGCTACAACTTCTCCAAACTTCTTAGTTACCTCATCACAATATTCATCTGCTCTTTTGTGGATAAAAACACCACGATCAGAAGCCATCTGTAGCATCTCATCACAGTCAGAACTAACAACAATCTTTGATACCGTTTTGACTGCTTTTAACTGATCTATTTTATAAAGAAGCAAATTAGAGTTTGCAAAACCAGAAATATTTTTATTTTTAAGTCTACGACTACCTTTTCTGACTGGTACAATAGCAGTGATCATTATTGCTTCTCTCTTAAAAATTCTTTAATTAGACTACAAACAGAATCGCGAAAGATGCTCACATCTACTGAATAGCTTATATAGTTAAATCCCAGATCAAGCAGATCTTTGCTATTTTCAAGAGAATCAGAAAAAGTACCCAACAATATCTTTTTTTCCTTTGCTTTTATAAGCAAATTTTGAATATAGTCTATCAATCTGGCAGAATTAGTTTGACCCAGAATTCCAAGCGATTGAGAAAGATCATAAGGCCCAACGAACAACATATCATATCCCTCAACATCTAAAATTTCATCGATATTTTCGACTCCTTCTTTACCTTCAATCTGCAAAATTAAAATTGCTTTGTTAGCTTCCCGAAAATAATCTTCCTTATTACTACCACCATAATTAGCTGCACGAACAAAGCGGCATACACCACGCATACCCCCAGGGTAAAATCGAGCAGCTTTTACAGCTTTCCGTGCTTCCTCAGCGGTCGAAATATTAGGCACTTGTACTCCAACAGACCCCATATCGAGAGCAGAGCCAATAGCTTGTGGATCTACTCCCTTAACTCTTATAATAGAAGCCATACCAGTCAAAAGTGCTGCTCGAACGTGGTGACTGAGGGTTTCAGTTGTACTTGAACCATGTTCCATATCCAAAATAATAAAATCAAGCCCAGCAAGCCCAGCAGCTTCAACTATAGCACTATCGGTTGTTTTGCTAAAAATACCAAGTGCAACACTGGTTTGCAGTTTTTGTCTAAAACGATCAACAACAGTATTTAACATTAGATAAATTTCTCAAGTAGCATTCCACAAAGTTTAAGTAAAAGAATAAATTGATGATTGGGATAGCTGGTATTTAGTGGGCGTTATCGCCGTTAAAGATACGGCTTGGAAAGATTGCTTATACCGCTTAAATAACATATCCATTTCATGATTACGAGGATCATCAGCACTATAACCATCAAAGCCAGCCAGGAGAATATGTGAAGCTTTACCACTTGTAGCAATCGCTAAAGCATAAGCAATTACCATTGATGTCGGCAACACACAATAATTCTCCGCAAACTCAAACGTGTCAGGCTGTACCGCTAAACCAAAATCTAGTAACTTCTTGCCTGCCAATTCAGCAAGAATATCTTCAGGTAACATTGAAACTGGCGTTACCAAGGGCTGAGGCAATCTGATATGCTTTGCACAGTCTGCCAATAACCGTACTGGATGACAAGCCACCCGCAGATCAATCAACTTCGGCTCTAGATGGGTTTGAGTATTGAGGGCAATGACAATCGGTTGATAACGATGGATGTAATCTTCTAATGCGCGTTGATGCTTTTTGACCCCAGGTCCAGTACCCAAAATCAGAACTTCACGCCCAGCAATTAAACTGGCTGGTGACCAACTTCCCATTGGCTCACCGACATAAAAGTGTCGTGCAGATTCCAGCGTATTCAAGCTAAACTTCTTGCCACCAGAATTTTTTAGGTGATCAATAACAGCTAACAAATCTTCCTCGCCATAACGACTATCCGTCAGCATGGATTGAATATACGTTGGGTGGATGCCATACTTACCAGCCAAATAGTAATAAGTATTAGTTCCCCAACCATAGTAATGTTGCATCGGACCAAAATATCGGCGAATGGCCGTCATCAAAGGCGTAATATTGCAGGGGCGATCTGACCGCAGGGTTTCCAACTCCACCGCGAGATACTCCGTCTTCACATTTCCTGCTCCTCGCCCCATACCCGTCACTGTGCCATCAATCCAGGTAACGCCATCTGCCACCGCCTGAAGCGAATTGGCTAATGCCCGCCCCATGTTATCGTGAGTATGAATACCTAATTCTCCATGCCAGCCTTGACGCAAAGCTCTAATAATTTCTGTAGTTTGCCCAGGATTCATACTGCCCATACTATCGGCGAAATACAGTACATCCAGAGGGTATCGGCTGGCCAGATGGGCTAACTGCTCTATTTCTTCTAAAGAGCGATCGGCAATCTGCATGAGATTAATGCCAACTTGATAACCTTGCTCCTTGAGCCAGCGACAACCCACTAAAGTCGCTTCAAATTCATAAAAATGGCAAGGGATTCGTACCAACAGTACGGGAGAATCAACCGCAGGAGCAAACAATTTGGCTAGTGCTTGCTCCACACCATCTGGATGATTAACAATCTCACTGGCATTCACCATCACCCCGATTTTTAGTCCATCAGGGATAGACAATCCCCGAATAAAACTATCAGTGGTGTAAGCGCATCCGCCCCGAAAACCATCTTGGGTAAATCCTCGAAAACCCAACTCCACAAAGTCAACAGATATTGCGTCCATAGCCAGAAGATAGTCTTCGATTAAAGCTTGATCAAAATCCCAAGCATTGTAGTATCCACCATCTCGCAGAGTACAATCTAGTAACTTAATCATAGTTAAATAGTATAGTTGTTATTTATTGCTATTAGTCTGATGAAATTAGGTCAGCCAATGTCCTAATTGTAATTGGCAATTAGCATTTGCCCCAGGATAGGCATCCACTATTTTTATTTTTTGCTGTTTATAAGACCAAACAACAAGCTCACCCTTTCTATCAATGACATTGAAACTAATCCGATAAAGTCCATTTTTTAACGGGATAGAGCTAAGAGAAACATCCCAATGGGAAATTCCAGCTAGAAGTGAAATTTTATGGTCACGCGCAAAAAAGTTACACTCAGCGGCAAAAGCCCCAGAAGCATCATAAAAACTTATGCGTAGGAGAAAATCTTCCAGAAAATCAGAACTTTCAATAGAAACTTGAATGTCTAAAGGAGAACCAGAAGACAAAACATCATGGGATAGTTGAGCTTGAAAATAAGTCAACGGATCACTTACTGATAGAAAAGACTCATCCTGCTCTTCCCCATCATCATTGAGCCGATCATAAACCGCTATTCCTTGTTCTAAGCTTCCTGAAAAGGCAACTTCCCCCACAGACATCACTAGTATCTTGTCACAAATTCGCGCTACTTGCTCCATGCTATGTGAAACAAAAATAACCGCCGCATTTTTACGTACATTGGCAATTCTTCGGTAACACTTATTGCGGAATGCCGCATCACCAACCGCTAATACCTCATCTAAAATTAGCACATCCGGGGAAAGAGCCGTCGCTACAGCAAAACCTAATCGCACCTGCATACCTGAACTATAGCCTTGTACTGGCGAATCAATAAAACCTTCAATCCCAGCAAATTCAATAATTTCTTCAATTTTTCCATCAATATCTGTTTTGCTAAGTCCCAAAACAGAGCCATTGACATAAATGTTTTCCCGACCAGTCAAAATTGGGTTGAACCCTGTTCCTAGGGCAATCAACGCCCCCACTCGCCCCTGCATTTCAATGCAACCGCGATCCGGCTTAATCAAGCCATTCAACATTCTCAAAAGCGTACTCTTCCCTGCACCATTACGACCAACTAACCCCAAACACTCCCCACGACGTAACTCAAAACTTACATCTTTCACTGACCAAAACTCATCGGGTCTAAGTTCATGGTCATACTTGATTCCCATCATCTCTGAGCCAATATCCTGCACCCCATACCACAGAGACTTCTTTAAACTACGGCAAAACTTCTTTGATACATTCTCAACCCTGACTAAAACTTCCCCGTCATTTGTGTGATGGTGTAAATTCTGCTCTTCTGTGTTTAACATAATACATTAATTTAAAATTAAGAAATTCTAAGAACTCATTCTTTCAACAATAAACGGCATTGACAACCGATACAAAATCCAAGCCACAAATAACAACACAAAACTCAAACCACTCACTAGCCAAAATCCAGTGGGATTGGATACCACTCCACTTATCGCCAAATCCCTGGCTGTGACTAACAACGGTGTAACAGGATTCCAACTCACCACCACACTAAACCACCCTTGCTTAGGAACGGGAAAAATCACAGGAGTTAACAACATCCAAGGCGTAACAATTAACGGTATCACCCTGCCCACATCCCCATACAAAGTCCCCAAAGGCGCGAGAAGTAAGCCAATTGCTGTTCCTAAGATGATCAAATGAATCAAAGCTACAGGCGCTAGAAACACACTCCAGGTAACGGGAATATGAAACCAGAGGAATAACCCGAAAATTAAAATTAACTTAATACCAAAATTAAAAAACACTTCGCCTAATTTAGCCAAAATAATCGCTTCCTTGGGGAAGTTAATTTTTGCCAGCATTGACCTAGCCCCACCCACAGCCGCCAAAGGACCACTCAAAGCCTCCACAAAGGTCTGCCATAGTGACATACTAAACATCACATAAGCCGGATAGGGAATATCCGTAATCCCAATATTTACAGCCCCAGCATTTTTAGCAACTACCAGCCCCAAGGCTGTGATAATGGGTGGAAAAAACGCCCACAACACACCCAACAAAGACTGGCGATATTGGGCGCTAATATCTCTCACCAATAACCGCCATGCTAATTCTCTTGATGCTAACAAATCTCGCCACATTTCTTTGAATAGTATCAAAGGATGGCGAATGCGACTCTCTGGTGTGTAAACCACCCTAAGAGGAATCTGATTATATCTACTAAGTTTTCCCAATCTACACCTCTGTATCAAGTTTTATTGATAACTATATCTAACACAGCAATACCTTGTCCATTTTTTGTAGGTCGGGTTAAGCGACAGCGCAACCGGACGCATTTTTTGGGTTATGGCTATCGCCACACTATGGTTAACGCCACGCTCTGCGAACGTGCCTCAACCCAACCTACAAATCAAGACTTTTTTCAATTTGGACAAGGTAATAATGGCAGCCATTCAGGATTAAGAATTTCTGTTAAAGAATAAGGGCAAGTTTCAGGGAAAATTGCCGGAGATAGTTCAGATTTACGAATAGCATTATTTCTAGCTTTAATGTATATCTTATCTAGGATTTTTGCACAATGATCATAAAGAACTTTAGACTCCAATAATAAATCTAATTCAGAATAAATTTACTCCTTTTTCTGCTAGTAACTGTCTTAATTTAGCTAATTCCGCTTCCGCTAAATCAGCCCGTTGTTTTTCCTGTTCAGCCCGTTGCTTTTCTTGTTCAGCCCGTTGCTTTTCTTGTTCAGCCCGTTGCTTTTCTTGTTCAGCCCGTTGTCTTTCTCTTTCTTCTGGAGTAGGCAACCAGTTATTATCTTTATCATACCAACGTAACCACTGTCTAGTTAATCCTTGATATTCTCCCTCCCATAATCCTAAACCCAATTCTGCTTCTTCTAACCATACCCCTAATCCATTAATAGAGATAGGTTGATAGCGGTTCATTACCAAACCAAAACAGTTAAACTCCTGGGTATAGCGGTTATAGACAAAATAATAGGGGATTCTCAGAATTTGCTCATATACTGTCCATTTATTTGGAGGTTGATTAACTTCCCGTAAATTTTTCCCTAAGTCTTCGTTTTCTGTTCCTGGTGATATTAGTTCTACCACCACAAAGGGATATGTTCCTTCATACCAAGTCACATAACTTAATCTCAGTTCTGTTTCTTCATAAAAACGGGATACCCCTAATACCGCAAACCAATCTGGTCTTTTATACCATTGTGTATGCTTGCTATCATAGTATAAATTTAAGTCACTACCTGTAAATACATTATCTTCCGCATAACTAGGTGGACGGAAAGTAATACGCAATAATTCTGGTTGTAAAAGGTGAAATTCGTCTGGCAAACCTGGCTCCTCTGGATCTTCGCTAGGTAAATCATACATCGTCGGCAGTGTTTGTCGAGGAGGTAATGGCTCATAGTTAGGTTTGCTATACACATCGCTTTGATACATCATTAATTATCTCCTGTATTCAATACTGTTGCCAAGATTTAACTATCTGCTTAATTGTCTGATACTTTTAACCGAGACATTCCCTTACATCGTGAACATCCAGTACAACATCACCAACTGAGTTGGTAAAGGTGGTATCCCACATTGCCTTAAGGAAAATCCCCACGGCTCCATTGAAATTGCATGAGATACATCATAGCCCCCTCATCGCTTGCGGGGAGTGGGTTGGGGGTGGGGTTCTTGTATCTCACTCAATCGAGAACCGCTATAGCAAGTATGATCATGAATACCATTTTCTGATACGTAATCTAAATTGAAACCTATACACAAAGCCAGTTTTACTCCTGGATGGGTGCATTCCCTGGTCCCCTACGACTCCTGCTGTATCAATTACTGTAAATCAAATTCATAGCTTTAACTTTAATTTCTTCTTCATCAATTTTTTGTTTAAGTTCATTATCTGTGTATATACCCTCAAAAGCTTCCAATGCTGCTTTTTTAATAGCAGTATCAAAAGCATCAGTTAAAATTTCTTGTAACTCCTCTTCATTAGCATAGAACCCACCAGATTTTTTCCGCTTATTGACTTTCTTGATTTCTTTGCTGCTATTATAAATCGAAAACTCCCAAGAGCGAGTGCTACGTTTTTCTGCTTCTTGTTTAATTAAGTGTAGTAATAAAATTACTGCATAGCTATATATCTTAGCTAATTTATCTTCCCTTGACATTTCTTCAAGCTGACTGACAATTTCTAAGGCTTGATCATATTCTTGTTTTTCAATTAATTCCCGTAATAATAATAGTTCTTCCATAAGATACTCATCCTAACTATTATTGATATTTTATCAATTTGACATACTCACTTACCTACAGCGATTTCCAATCATATAAGGTACATCATAGCCCCCTCATCGCTTGCGGGGAGGGGGCTTATGATGTATCTCATTCAAGTGCATACTGCTATAGAAGTTAGCATAGTTAGTATCTCAATACCTTGTCCATTTTTTGGAGGTCGGGTTAAGCGACAGCGCAACCAGACGCATTTGTTGGGTTATGGCTATCGCCACACTATGATTAAAATCAATGCAGGATAAATCCTGCCTCTAGCCTTCATCCTTTGTCTAAAGCACAGATGTAGCTGACTTAGGAAGCTACATCTTCAAGGGTTTTCGGCATTTCCCTTATAAGAAGGTTGCATGGGAGGGACTGAGATCAAAAAGACCATCAAAGCCCAACTCACTGTTCAATACTATCCCGGTTCTGTCACTCTCGGACAACAATAATCGAATTTTTTGTAACTCTTATTTTATACAGGTTTGCGATCGCCGTTCTCGTGACCTGATTGGGGATCAAAGTTTAGCCACACAAGATCTCCATAACAGGGGACGTAATCTACCATTCTTCATTACCTGTTGGCTTACCCCAGTCAATCTCCGCTTCTGGCTCTAAATCTTGGCTAAGGAGTTGTGAGAGGGTGTATTTGGGAAATTTTTGAACTGGTCTTACCATGAGTTGCCCTTGCTCAATACGGCAGTCAACTTCATCATTGATTGATAAAGCCAATTCATCTGCAATATACTTGGGGATTCTCAAGGCTAAAGAATTTCCCCAACGACCAATTTGAGATTTCATAATTAGCGATCGCTTTAGAGATAAACAAAGTATATCTCAATTACCGCCACCCTAGACTTAAATTTTTCTGTTCACCTACTTAATTTGAGATTTCATAAATTAGCGATCGCCTTCAAGATCAACAGTTTCAGATCCCCGACTTCTGAGAGAAGTCGGGGATCTTATGTTCTTATTTTATTTATAGAGTGAAGGTTAAAGAATTTCCCCAATGACCAATTTGAGATTTCATAAATTAGCGATCGCTTTCAATATAAACAGCGATTATCTTGTAACCAATTTTCCAAATCTGACATATTTTGAAAATCCAATAATGCCTCTCCTAATGATTCTAGTTGAGAAATGGAGAGCGATCGCACTTTTTGTTGTAAACCCCTTGAAAAGGGGGACTTTGAGGGGGATTTAGGGGTGTCAGATCCCACACGAAAAAGTTTTCAAACAACCTCTGAGAATTTATTTGCACATAGTTTTTAATTGTCCGCAATAATTATGATGCTTTTCTGTATTAAGTTGAAATTGTAAAATAGATAAAACTTCAGCTAAATTATTCTTTAAAATATTATCAACAGATAACACTAAACCCGGAAATATTCGACTTTCAATTAATCCTTGCTCATTAATTGGCAAATTAATATATTTCCCATCTTCTAAATAAAACCAATCTATTTTTTGATCATACACTCGCCATACAATATATTCTTTAACTCCATGACGGCGATAAATTGTCAATTTGTTGTACAAATCATAGGATACGGTAGAACCAGAAATTTCTACGATTAATTCTGGCGCTCCTTCTACATAATCATCTTCACTAATTCGAGATTGTCCACCAAATTCAGTTTTTATCCTTAATAAAGCATCCGGTTGGGGTTCATTGTCTAAATCTAATCTGACTGTGGCATTATCTGCTAATTCCAACCCCGGTGTATTAGCTGCGTAGAACCCTAACCATGTCATTAAGTAACTATGGGGTAAACCGTGACTTCTGTATCTTAATGCTGCTGCCATATAAACTACTCCATCAATTAATTCTGCCTTTTTTTGAGGTGGCATGAACTGATAACGGCGTTCAAATTCTAACCGATTTAGGTGATCGCCATTCTCTAATGGAGGAATAATAGAAGTTAACATAGTTAGTATCTAATTACAGTTTTTTCGTGATAGCAACAGCCAGTATACCGGGTCTATTAGATGGTATCATCCTAACTCTTCTGCCAAATTTTCCCAATCCAAAGCTGTGATATCTTGACTGGCTAAGGCTTAATATAAATTCAAGTCACTACCTGTAAATACATTATCTTCTGTATAAGAAGGTGGACGAAAGGTGCATGAGTTTTTCTGTTAGAAAGTTGCCCGTTCCCTGTTCCCTCTGAACATCATTTTCACGACATTTCCGATTTCGCTCACACATTCTCTGCACTTCGGCCTCCTGATCATTAACTAAACAATAGATCACAAGAAGGTTGCATGGGAGGGACTGAGATCAAAAAGACCATCAAAGCCCAACTCACTGTTCAATACTATTCCGGTTCTGTCACTCTCGGACAACAATAATCGAATTTTTTGTAACTCTTATTTTATACAGGTTTGCGATCGCTGTTCTCTAATGGATCAATAATAGAATAACACAGATTTAATTAGTAGTTCCTTAAGTTCAGAAAGTTCAGAGATTCTGATTCAAATGTCATATTTGTTGTCAGCACATTTTGCTTAACTCCTCTGATTGACACTCCCCGGTCTAAAGACACGGGGATTATTAAGATTTCACAATCTTAATATTTTGTTTGCACAAGTTCCCAGACTCAGTACGTTTGCACAAAAGTGCGTGCTGATATTTTATCTAGGTCGTGTGAAACGTCAAAAATCTCAACTTACTGATGGGGATGAACTACTCCATCTTACTTCGTTGAAGATGGGGTAGTTCATCCATTTTTTTAGGGACTGAATCAGATTTTTCTCATGATTCTAATTTCGCATCTACCATCATTTTCACAACATCCTGCATTTTATATCTAGCCTCCCATCCTAATTGGATTTTAGCCTTACTCGGATTACCTTTACCGACCGCCAAATCCGTAGGTCTGAATAGGCTACTATCAACAACTACATGATCACGCCATTCTAAATTTACAGATGCAAATGCAGCAGCAACAAAATCTTCCAAGGAAGTGTTTTCCCCCGTTGCAATCACATAATCATCAGGCTGTGTTTGCTGCAACATTAAATACATGGCTTTCACGTATTCCTGCGCCCAACCCCAGTCCCGCTGAATTGACATATTACCTAAATATAATTTTTCGTTACTACCTTGGGCTATCCGACAGGCAGTAGCAATAATTTTTTGAGTGACAAATCTTTCTGGACGCAGGGGAGATTCATGATTAAATAAAATTCCTGAACAGGCAAATAAACCGTAAGCTTCTCGGTAGTTAGCCACTTCCCAAAAAGCAGCAGATTTAGCTACAGCATAAGGACTTCTGGGGCGAAATGGAGTTGTTTCTTCGGCTGCTATATTGCCAGTATCACCAAAGCATTCACTCGAACCTGCATTGTAAAGTTTAATCCGAGTGCCTAAAAACCGAATGGCTTCTAATAAATTTAGTGTGCCTGTAGCTATGCTTTCTAAAGTTTCTACAGGTTGTCCAAAAGATAAACCTACGGAAGTTTGTCCTGCTAAGTTGTAGACTTCATCTGGTTGGATTTTTGTGAGTACCTGTAAGACGCTACGGAAGTCAGTCAAGGACATTGACTCTAACTTTACTTGATCTTTAATGCCTAAGTGGACTAAATTCTGGAAAGGTGAGATTTGGGCATCTCTGGAAGTTCCACAGACTGTGTAACCTTGATTAAGTAGTAATTCTGCTAGATAAGCTCCGTCTTGTCCAGATACTCCACAAATGAGAGCTTTTTTCATATCAATTCATTACCCAGAAGTCTTTAACACTGTTACCCCCAAGCATTCGGGATTGCCTATAGGTAAATTCTCCCACGGAAGGATTGCGATGGGGATGAATAACCCCTGTTGCTTGTTGCCAAAGTTCGGCAGGGGCAAGAGATATTTCGTATTTAGATCCATGCTTATGTACATGATACCATTTTGTTTCTTGGCACTCTTCGCACCAAAAAGCTTCCAACCACTCACCTTGCAAAGAAACTGTAGTTTTATTGGCGACTAAAATCATCGCTTCTCGTCTACTTATACCTCGCTCTTGCAGTTGTCCAGCTTGTTCGGCAAATAGTCCGTGTTTTTGGCTAACACTATCTATGTAACAGCTATGTATGGGACAATAGATAGCTCTCCGTTGGGAACGTTTCCGATTTCGCTCACACCTTTTCTGCACTTCGGCCTCCTGATCATTATCATTAACTAAAATAATAGTTCGTAAGAAGGTTGCATGGGAGGAACTGAGATCAAAAAGACCATCAAAGCCCAACTCCTGATTCAACGTTGTCTGAGGTATTAAATTTTGTTAACTGAGTTGTCTAAAATTTACTGAATTTGTTCACACGCTAGCGCTGATTAGGCGGGAGTGACATTTCAATTCATAGATCGTTCTAGCACATTGATGTATTGTTTAGAGATGATTTCTGGTGTAAAGTTTGATTGCAAATATTCGCGGGAGGCATTACCCATTTTTTCTGCAAGTTGGCGATCGCTCTTTAAGTTGAGAATAAATTTAGATAAACTATCACTGTCTCCATTTTCAATGCTAATACCAAACTGACCATCTGTGATTAGCTGTCGTAGGTAGGAGTCTTTTGGACAAATAGCTGCTATTGGTCTTCCCGCAGCTAAAGCTGGATAGAGTTTGCTGGGAGCAACTAGGCTTTCTAGACCTGCTTCTACACTAATA
>NZ_AP018316.1:4446187-4453719 GCF_002368115.1 Dolichospermum compactum NIES-806
AACTAATGATAAATCACAAGCTGTCAGGGAATACGGTAGCACACTCTTGTCTTGATAAGGAAGGAAGAGAAAGTTTTTTAGTCCCAAGCGTTTGACATCTTGAATAAAACTTTCCCGTTTTGGTCCA
This sequence comes from Dolichospermum compactum NIES-806, assembly GCF_002368115.1. Classification (NCBI taxonomy): domain Bacteria; kingdom Bacillati; phylum Cyanobacteriota; class Cyanophyceae; order Nostocales; family Aphanizomenonaceae; genus Dolichospermum; species Dolichospermum compactum. The sequence goes on from NZ_AP018316.1 coordinate 4,446,315, forward strand.
CCACCAATACAAACGAACTGAATTGGTTCATTTTGTAATTTTTGAGCAGTTGCCAAAATAGTGTCCGTATCATGACATCTACCCATATTACCAGAATAAAGAACTGTGAATATGCTGTCCAAGTTATGTTGTTTAGCAAACCAGTTTTTTTCTTTGGTAATGGGTAAGATTAACTCAGAATCGCCCCAACTATGAATCACAGACACCTTATCAGCTACTTCTGGACAGATTGCTATAACCCTTTCCTTCATAGCAGGACTCAGGACAATAATCCCTTTGGATTTTTGCCAAATCTTGCGGTTGATTGCCCACCAAAACTTGGCTAACCAGTGCTTTTTAGAAACTACTCCTAAAGCGATCGCAATGTCTGGATACAAATCATATATTAAACATACATAGGGAAATTTTAATAATAAATGAGTTAAATATCCGGCTATGGATAAAAAAGGAGGTGCTGAAGTTAATAAAAATACATCATTCTTACGAGCATTTCTGATAATATGCAAAAAAGCCCGCAATGTAAATAAAACACCACTGATAGCTTTCCCGCGAATCCTATCAGACCATATCTGAGTAGATCGGGATCTTTTAACGCGAATATTGCCTAACTGCTCTAGGGCTGGGGCTTGAGCAGTAGTAAAAGCATATCCTGGTTGTCCAGTGAATACTCTAATCTTAATTCCTTGTTTCTCCAACTGTTTGACTAGTTCTTCAATCAACTGTCCTGTTGCCGCATAGTCTGGAGGAAAAAACTCAGTTATCACAGACAAAGTAGTTAGTTTATGATACAACATATCACTAATTTCAGAAAGCTGTTCAGCCTCTATGGAATGCAAGGGATATTTTATAGAACTCTTACGATTGGACATTGTATAATTTTCGTTAAATACTGGCTTTGACATAATTAGGGGTTGTTGAATAAGTTTTCTAGTGAAGGGATGTTACAGGTGCTACGCCACCAGACAGGTGAGAGTTTCAGCTATCTGTCATCCTCAAACTTTTAAGTTCATTAAAGGTAAAATACTCCGTTTTAGTACTACCCTACGGGTTACTTTTTTTCAGCAAGCCCTAATTATATGATAATAATTAGAATTTGCCGACTTTCATTTAGTGTTATTACTGATTATTTGGTGTTATTACTGACATAAAATCGGCAAAAAATTTTAAGAAAACTTGCGGGCAACCAAACTAGGTAACAGCGCCTCACCTAGTCAAACATTTGTTTGCTTTTGTTTTGATTGAACATTTTTTATTTTATCCCTCATTTCTTTTATCACATTTAATTACTGTTTGTCAAGTCGTATATTCACTTAAAGATTTTGTAAGATTCTTAATGCTAGGTTTCAGTTAATCAGTAAACTTTCTACAAGTAGACAAGTGTGATTAAATTATCATTATCTAGTATTGAGTCTCGGAAGAGACATTAAGTAGTTCATACACTCTTAAAAACCCATCTGCTTAACTCTTACATTTTTTCTCTAGCAATACAAGTATACTGAGAACGGTTCATAGTTTAACCAAATATGAAACCCCCTGGTAAACCTCTCCCTAACGAACACGCCGATATTGGTGCTGCAAAGACTATCAGAGATAGAGGTTTCAAAATAGTACGTGGGGACTCCGCGAAACTTGCTGTTTAACAGCTAAACGCCCAGAAGATGAGCCAGTGCGGTCTTGGGGTTTCCCCAAGTAGAGCAACTGGCGGTATCAGCACGCACTTTTGTGCAAACGTACTGAGTCTGGGAACTTGTGCAAACAAGATATTAAGATTGTGAAATCTTAAGAATCCCCGTGTCTTTAGACCGGGGAGTGTCAACTAGCTTGTGAGCAAATGTCGCCGCAGATGATCTAACGCCGTATTTGCACTCACATAACGAATTAAAGACCGTCCCCGAATTGTACCGAAGCGATGTTCAAAACTGATTACTTCGTTACCAGGACCGGCTAAACCAATATAGACTAAACCCACTGGTTTGGTTTCGGTTGCGCCGGTTGGTCCGGCAATGCCTGTAATACTTAATCCCCAAGTGGTTGAGAGCCGATTCTTAACGCCAATAGCCATTTGTTCAGCTACTATTGCACTCACTGCGCCAAATTCCTCTAAATCCTCTGGGTTGACCCCTAATAGTCCGACTTTGACGGAATTATCGTAGGCAATTACCCCACCCCAAAAGTAATCAGAACTACCGGAAATTTCTGTTAACATTTGCCCCAGTCCCCCACCGGTGCAAGATTCAGCTACAGATAGGGTTGCTCCCGCAGACCTTAATAAATTACCAACGACAGCAGCAAGGGTGTCATTGTCAATGCCATAATAATCTAAGCCAGCGATTTCTCTTAGTTGTTTTTCAATAGGTGCAATTAAAGCTTCTGCGGTTGTTGCGTCTGTTGCTTTGGCGGAAATTCGCAGTCTTACCTCTCCCTTACCTGCATAGGGGGCTACTGTGGGATTAGTTAAGTTAAAGTAGGGGGCTACTTTTTCAGCTAAAGCAGATTCTCCAATTCCCCAAAATCTTAAACTGTGACTATAGATAATTTCTTTTCCCCAACCTTGACTTTTCAGAAAAGGTACGGCGGTTTCGGTCCACATTCGATACATTTCGCTGGGAACACCAGGGAAAGTAAAAATAGTTAATCCTGGACGGGGTTGCCAAATAATACCCGGTGCTGTTCCTGTGGGGTTGGGTAAAATTTCCGCACCTTGGGGAATTAAGGCTTGTTTGCGATTGTTGGCGGACATTATTCTTCCCCGTTGGGCAAATTTCTCGGCTATATCTTCGACAATATCGGCTCGTTCTATGAGAGGAACGCCAAAAAAATCAGCGATAGTTTCGCAGGTAAGATCATCGGGTGTGGGTCCTAAACCACCTGTGAAAATGAGAATTTGTACTCTAGAGGCAGCAATTTCTATAACTTCTTTGAGTCTCTCTGGATTATCCCCTACGACTGTTTGATAGTAGTGAGGAATGCCTAACTGTGCTAACTGTTGGGCAAGATATTGGGCATTGCTGTTAAGAATATCTCCTAGCAGCATTTCTGTACCGACGCAAATAATTTCTGCACTCATGGGGATTAAAAAGGAATTAAAAAGGAATAAGGAATTAGGAATTGTGAATCTGGGAAGAAATAGTTTAGGATTTACGCATTGACAAGATTCCCCAAATATGTGACGTAAATTTTATCCCTTGTAGGGTGCGTCAGACACGATATTTTGACAAAAAAACAGATTCCCTCTATCTGACGCACCCTACTCAATAAGTTATTCCCAAAGCCGAAAACGACGCAATTTCGTTCATTCATATCATGGTAAATTAGTGAGCGTGCGTAAGTCCTATAGTTATATTAAATACTCGCCTGAATTTTGCTTATCTCTTGGCATACAGCAGGATTTAGGAGTGAAACTGGCTTGGTATCTGGCTTTGCAGTTATATCCTGTACCGTGTTGCTAACGCCATGCTACGTTATCGGCTGACGCTCACGGAAGCCTCATTGATTTGCAATTTGCTATAAACTTAATAAGTATTATAAAATTAAAGATGGCGGTTTTAACACCATATTTTCAAAATATAAACTATGAATATTTGGGTAAATGAACAAATTGATCCTTCAGGACTGATTCACGCCTGTATTGCCTCTTGTAATGAGTCTCAGGCTAAAGATTGTCATGAGTCGTTTAAGACTAATCTCACGAACTCTCAAAAGGCAGAGGGCTGGATTGCAAAATTAAGGGTGGTGAGATCTTGGGATGATGTGCCAGTTAATGCTTTAAAACTTGATTAATCAGAGTGTGCTGGATGAGAAAAAGGGCGATACTTTTGATGAGCTAGACAAAGCCCCAATCTCATTCTGTCTATTAATTGATAGGATAGGTGGTGATATTTTGCGTTAATATTCTGAAGTTTCCAGTTACAATTTTAACTTCCATGCAGCATGAAACTCAACTTAGTTTATTTGATAACTCTAGCTTAAACCAAAGAGAGCTAATTCCTACCAGTCATAAAATTCCCATTCCGTCAGGAACTTATGAGAATGTAGAAGAATTGACAAAACATTGTAATGGCTGTCAGCGTTGTGCATTAGCCCAAAACCGCACTCATGCTGTGGTTGGACGTGGTAATCTCCAAGCCGAAATTATGATTATTGGAGAAGCACCGGGAAAAAACGAGGACGAAACAGGTTTACCATTTGTGGGTAGATCAGGACAATTACTAGAAAATATCTTAGCTTCAGTAAATTTAAGTACGGAAACAGATACCTATATTGCCAATATTTGTAAGTGTAGACCACCGGAAAACCGTGTACCAACGAGTGAAGAAGCTACTGCTTGTAAACCATATTTATTTGAGCAGATTCGCCTGGTTGACCCAAAAATTATCTTATTAACAGGTGCAACTTCTGTGAAGGGTGTGATTGGTGATAACCGCCCGATTACTAAAATTCGTGGTCAATGGTTAGAGTGGGAAGGACGCTTATGTATGCCTATTTTTCATCCCTCTTATTTGTTGCGTAACCCTTCACGGGAACAAGGAAAGCCGAAATGGCTCATGTGGCAAGATATACAGGTGGTTCGGGCTAAGTTTGATGAATTAAAAAATCAGAATCAAAATTAAGTAGGTTGGCGTTAAAAATTGTCGTTATGACTAGGGAACAGGGAATAGGAAATAGGGAATAGGGAATAGGGAATAGGGAATAGGGAATAGAGGAGACGCAATAATTTTCCCAATGACCAATTACCAATGACCAATTACCAATTACTAATGCTCCTGTAAATTGGTAAAGTTAGGAAATCACAAAATATTAAATCATCAGATTTTTACCAATCAAACATGGGCAGCCAGAGAAAAATGTATTGGGAACTCGATTTTTACTCCCGTCCGATTTTGGACGAAAATCAGAAAAAAGTATGGGAGATCTTAGTGTGTGAAAGTCCTGTAAATATTGATACACAAACGGATTCTCTGTTTCGCTATGCTAAATATTGCCCCAGTACCCAGGTAAATTCGGGTTGGTTGCGGACAGCAATTCAGGAAGCGATAGAAGAAGCCGGCGCAGCACCTACCAAAATTCGCTTTTTCCGTCGCCAAATGAATAACATGATTACCAAATCCTGTGAGGATGTGGGAGTACCCGCTGTACCGAGTCGGCGAACGTTGGTTCTCAATCAGTGGATACAGCAGCGCATGAAGGAAGTTTATCCCCAAGAACCGGGATATCAAGGAGTAGCTAATCCTTCGGTGCGTTTAGATAGACCTTTACCCCAGCGTTTACCGGATGCTTTAGAAGGAAAACAATGGTCTTTTGTTACCTTAACAGCTAGTAATTTTGCGGATATGCCAGATTGGGAGATTGGCTTTGGTGAAGCTTTTCCCCTAGAGTTGGCGCAATTGTCCCCAGAAACTCGGATACCAGGAATTTTGATTTTCTCACCCAGGGCTTTACCCATAGCGGGTTGGATGTCTGGTTTAGAAATGGCTTATTTGCACTTCGACACCAAGCAAGGCAACAGGTTGATTTTAGAAACGGGGGCTACGGAAAGTTGGGTGGTGGCTAATATCCGCACTCCTGAACTTTTGGCAGAAGCACAGGGCTTTGCGGTAGCTAAGGAACAAGCCAATGGCGTACATTTTATTGGTGTCCAGTCCGATTCTCAATCCCAAGATTTTGCGGGCTTTTGGCTGTTACAAGAAATTAATTTGCCATGAGGTTACAAGCAGGGATAAGCTCTAAACTGGTGCAAATGAGTGTTTCTTATCTGTTCCCTGTTCCCTGTTCCCTGTTCCCTTTTTTGTAACTGTTAATGACACGCTAATGGGATAATGGAATGCCTCTATTAAGCGATTTATATCCAAAATCCATAATTGATAAAGGGACATGGGTTCTGCAAATTTGTTACAAGATACACTGGCGGAACAACTGCTAGAACTTGCCCTCAAGTCTGGTGCTGAGGCTGCGGAAGTGTATCAATCACGATCGCTTTCTCGACCAGTTTTTTTTGAAGCCAACCGTCTCAAACAACTAGAAACCAGTCAAGCTGAGGGTACAGCCCTACGGCTATGGCGGGATGGTTGTCCCGGTTTGACGGTGGCCTATGGCGATGTTGATCCTCAAGCAATGGTGGAAAAATCTTTGGCACTGAGTCAATTAAATCCACCGGAAACACTAGAATTAGGGACTCATGGCGAGCATTATTACTCAGACTTAGGCACATCTGTATCCGTTAAGATGTTGATTCAATGGGGTAAGGAGGCGATCGCCTTAATTCGTGATGTCTATCCAGATATTCTTTGTCATAGTGACTGGGAATGTGATATGGAAACCACCAGATTCATCAACAGCAAAGGTTTAGATTCTCACTACACTGACACCACACTTAGCTGCTATATGTCAGCAGAATGGGTCAGAGGTGATGATTTTCTCAGTGTGGCTGATGGCCAAACCCAACGCGATAAACTCAACCCAGAAAAAGTAGCCAGCCAAATTTTACAACGATTAAACTGGGCAGAGGAAAATGTTCCTAGTCCTAGTGGTCGTTGTCCGGTGTTGTTCACTTCTAAAGCAGCAGATATGCTGTGGGGAACTGTGCAAGCAGCTTTGAATGGTAAGCACATCTTGGAAAAAGCTTCCCCTTGGGTGGATAAGTTGGGTAAACCAGTGATTGCCCCCACCCTTACCCTGTACCAGAACCCAGAAGCAGGCCCCTATAGCTGTCCCTTTGATGATGAAGGTCAACCTACCCAGTCCTTAATATTTATCGAAAATGGGATTTTACGGAATTTTTATAGCGATCGCACCACTGGACGACAATTAAACATCGGCAGCACTGGTAATGGTTTTCGTCCCGGTTTAGGTAGTTATCCCACCCCTGGGTTATTTAACTTCCTGATTCAACCTGGTAATCTTTCCCTATTAGACTTAATTAGTAAGATGGATGACGGCTTAATTGTGGATCAAATGTTAGGTAGTTATAGCGGACTATCTGGTGATTTTTCCATCAATGTTGATTTAGGCTATCGCGTAAAGAATGGTCAAATCATTGGTCGGGTCAAGGATACGATGGTCGCAGGTAACGTCTACACAGCCTTGAAACAAGTGGTGCAACTAGGTGGAGATGCGGATTGGAATGGTTCTTGTTATACACCATCGCTGATAGTAGAAGGACTATCTATTACTGGTAAAAATAGTTAATATTATAACATCCCAGATCCCCGACTTCTTGAAGAAGTCGGGGATCTAACGCAACGCAATGATATAGACGTTTGGGAAGGGTGGGGTATGAGGGGTATTGGGGGGATGGGACGAACAAGGGAAGTTGTCTCTTCTCTCGCGTCGAGACTTGTAAGTTTTAACATTTAAGGGTTACAGAAAAATATTCTGAATCAGGATAACCAGGATTCAAGGATTTTCA
>NZ_AP018316.1:4455004-4475069 GCF_002368115.1 Dolichospermum compactum NIES-806
CAAGGATTAACAGGATTAACAGGATGGTAATTTATAGATGGTTTAAATTATTCAAAAACAATTATTCAAAAACATCCTGAAAAAAAACCAACTGCCAAAAAACAATCATCCAACAACATCCTGTAAATCCTCAAATCCTGGACATCCTGATATGGCTACGCCACGCTTCGCTATCAGACAAAATAAAATCCCCAACTCCCACCAAAAATCATCCAATAACATCCTGTAAATCCTCAAATCCTGAAAATCCTGATATGGCTACGCCACGCTTCGCTATCAGACAAAAAAATCACCAACTCCCCACCAAAAATCATCCTGTAAATCCTTTATCCTAGATATCCTGATATGGCTACGCCACGCTTCGCTATCAGACAGTAATATAATATAGATATAATTTGCGCTAATAGCCTATGCAATCCCTAAATGTCACATTACCAGATACATTAGCCAATGCTCTTAATAGCTATATCAAAGATCAGGAAAATGTGTTACCTGCTAATGATATTATTGAAAATGCGATCATCGAATTTCTTGGTCAACGTGGTTATTTACCTCCAAAAAAAACAATTAACTTTACTCCTGCAACTCAGGGAAGTGGATTTTTGAATACTTCGGTAAATCATGATCAAATTCTCGCTGAACAAATATATTCACAATCATTGCCACCTAATACACCTTGAGAGCTATAATTGCCGACACTGGACCTCTTTATGCTGCTATAGATGTAGATGATCAATATCATCAGCGTTCAAAAATCCAAATACAAAGAATCAATGCAGAAAACTTAACAATCCTACTTTCCTTTCCTGTTTATCTAGAAACATATAATCTTTTGCTATATCGTCTGGGAACTGAACAAGCGATTAGTTTTGCTAAAGATTGCATAGGGTCAGTTTATTTTATCAACCCTTCCCAAGACCAATATATAGCAGCAACAGAAAAAGCTGCTCATTTTCCAGATCAAAAAATTACTCTTTGTGATGCTGTCACTGCTATTTTATCTGAAGAAATGAAGTTACCAGTATGGACTTATGACTATCATTTTGATGTCATGCAGGTACAAATATGGCGTTAAAATTGACTTTATCCTGTCAATCCTCAAATCCTGTACTTCGACTTGGCTCAGTAAGCATATCAACCCTCCAGAAATCCGAATTAGAGATTTAGGAAGTTTAAACGGGACTTATATTAATAATACAAAAATTGGCGGTAAGTAGGTGAACACAATAAAACCAAACTGTGTAAAGAAACGTAAAATCGCCTAAACCCTCTTCACTCTTGCCTCTTGCCTCTTGCCTTTTGCCTTGCCAATTAGAGATTTAGGAAGTTTAAACGGGACTTATATTAATAATACAAAAATTGGCGGTAAGTAGGTGAACACAATAAAACCAAACTGTGTAAAGAAACGTAAAATCGCCTAAACCCTCTTCACTCTTGCCCCTTGCCTCTTGCCTTTTGCCTTGCCATAACGACAATTTTCAACGCCAACCTACTTAATGGAAATATCCCCAAAAAATTAGCCCAAGTGATAGATTTAGCTTTAATTGAAAAACCGCAAATCTATTTGGATAGTGCTGAAAAATTCAAGGAAGCGTTAATTAAAATTTAAACTTAAAATTTATGATTTCCCTGACAATGCTAACCCAGCAGTTTCGGAACTTTTGGCAACCTAGAAAGGGACTAGCCATAGCAGAAGCTTCTGTAATTGGGATAGTAGCCGCCCTATCTGCGGTCTTACTCAAACAAGGTTCAGGGTGGTTGGGAACATGGCGAGTGCATACAACCCATATTTTTCCTGCGTGGATAACCCTGCCAATTATTGGTTTAAGTTTGGGGTTTCTTTCCGGTTGGTTAGTGCAACGATTAGCACCAGAAGCCTCTGGTAGTGGGATTCCCCAAGTCAAAGCCAGTCTAGCAAATGTGCCAGTTACCCTGTCATGGAGAGTAGCTTTTGTCAAGTTAATCTCAGCAATTATCGCCTTGGGTTCAGGATTAACCTTGGGTAGACAGGGACCGACAGTTCAAGTTGGTGCGGGGTTAGCAGCAGGTATGAGTCGCTTAGTTCCCACTTCTCCAGATCACCGCCGACAGATGATTGCAGCCGGTGCAGGGGCGGGTTTAGCAGCGGCTTTTAATGCACCTCTAGCCGGGGTGCTATTTATTATTGAAGAATTATTACAAGATTTATCCGGTTTAACATTAGGAACGGCAATAATTGCCTCTTTTATTGGTGGGGTAATTTCCCGGTGGTTAGGTGGTGGGAGTTTCCAACTAGACTTAAAACTGATTAATCACTCTAGCAGTTTCTCCCTATTAGAAATTCCAACTTTATTAATTTTAGGAATTTTAGCGGGTTTATTAGCAGCTTTATTTAATCAGGGGTTAATTTTCAGTATTCAAGCTTATCGCCGTTTACATATTAGTTTACCTTTGCGGGTGGCAATAGCGGGTTTGGCTTCTGGTTTAATTATGTCTTTGCTACCAGAGTATTTTCGGGATAATACAGGTTTGCGGGAGTTTTTAATTGCCAGTGAACCGAATATACCTTTAGCGGGAATTGCCTTTATTGCCCAATTTATTTTAACATTAATTGCCTTTGGTTCGGGCGCACCTGGGGGATTATTTGCACCGAGTTTAATTTTAGGTTCTTGTTTAGGACATATTATTGGCGTATGTGAATTGCAAGTATTTGGATTTGGTTCACCGACTACCTACGCATTAGCAGGAATGGGGGGGTTTTTTAGCGCGGTTTCTAAAGTTCCCATTACTGCTATTGTGATTGTTTTTGAAATGACGACAGATTTCAATTTAGTATTACCTTTGATGGTGGTATCTGTGACATCTTATCTGGTAGCGGAGAAGGTTGTTCCTGGTTCACTCTATGACAAACTTTTAAAATTAAATGGGATTGTTATTCAAAAGAATAGTCCGATGCAAGAGATATTAACTCAGTTAACTGCTAAGGATGTGATGCAGTGCTTGGTGGAAACTTTAGAAGCAGAAATGGCAGGAGATGAAGTTATTAAAGCTTTTTCTCGTTCCCATCATCGCGGGTTTCCTGTAGTAGAAAATAATAAATTAGTGGGCTTAGTTTCCCAAACTGATTTACAGAAGATTCGTAATCATCTTTTACCCCATGAAACTCTTTTAAAAGAAATTATGACACCTAAGCCGGTGACGGTGACACCAGCAGATAGATTAAGTCATGTTCTCTATTTATTAGATAGATATCAAATTAGTCGTTTACCTGTGGTAGATGGTAAAAAATTAATTGGGATTATTACTCGCGCTGATATTATTCGTGCTGAAGCAGATCATTTGAATGGCGAAAATGGGGTGACAGGTCCTCAAGCAGAACCTTCTTATTTAGTTTACCAAACGCGATCGCCTAGTATTGGCAGAGGGAGATTATTAGTTACCATTGCTAACCCGGAAACCGCTACGGCATTACTGGAAATGGCTGCGGCTATTGCCCGCGATCGCCATTATGAAATAGAATGTTTACAAATCATCTTAGTATCCCGTCACATTTCCCCAGCGGAAACCCCAGTCAACACCGCAAAAAGTCGCCGCTTACTCCGACAAGCTGAAAGTTTAGCCAAAAAACTGCACATTCCCATTCATACCCAAATTCGGGTCGCCCATGATGTCGCCCAAGCAATTTTAGAAACAACTAAGGAACGATACATAGATTTAATTTTCATGGGTTGGAAGGGAAATACATCTACCCCCGGCAGGATCTTTGGGAATGTTGTAGATACGGTAATTCGTCAAGCAAATTGTGATGTTGTTTTAGTAAAATTAGGCAATAATTTCCATTCATACCAACAATTTAAACGTTGGTTAGTACCAATGGCTGGGGGACCAAATGCACCTATTGCTATTAAATTATTACCAGCTTTAGTTACTTTAGCAAACGATATAGAAATTCGTTTAACTCAGGTAGTTAAATCTGGGGAATTTGCACCAGATATGACAGTTTTAGAAGAATCTACCCGTCAATTAATGCGTAACCGAAATTTACATAGTAATGTTGTTGCTGCTTCTTTAAAAGCTGAATCTGTCACCGCTGGAGTAATTGAGTTGGTGAAAACTGAAGGTTTCGATGTTGTAGTTTTGGGTGCTTCCCGTGAGGGATTATTACAACAAGCCATTCAAGGAAATATTCCCGAAGCGATCGCTTCTGGTGTTGATATTACGGTAATTTTAGTCAGCAGTGCAATTTCTTAACTATGATTTATGTGATTTTAATGAGTTATTGACCATCTTTGTTCTGACAAAAAATATGAATCAAATTACATCATAAAAATCATAAAAACCATAAAAATCATAGTTTAGACACCATTATCGAGAAGCAAGCTGTGGATCTCCCCAAATGCTACCTCTTTCACCAAAAGTTACCGCCTGATCCCCTTCTGCTGAAATATCTACAGTTCTACCATCATTAGTCACTTGCAACAGAGGCCAATTTTCCTCCCCTAATTCACCAGCACGGAATAACACATCATTAGGTTGCTTTTTACTCCAACCTAACAAAATGGCTATTTTTTCGTGATCATCTTCGGATTGCACAGGACTAACTACATTGAGATTATTTTGTTGAGGATTCCAAATTACAGCCTGATCTGTGGCATCTGCTGTATTGAAAATAGCCACAAATTTCCGGGCTAAAAAGCGATCGCCTTTTTCAGACCAACTCACAGGAACTAATACTCCCATCTTTCCATCACGATCCGCTTCTGCCGGCAAACTAGCCTGTCTTTTTAACAGCGGATCAATCACCACACTAGTTGATGTCATCACCCGTAACCGCTTAGTTTGTCTATCTTCCACAAACAACACACTATTAACTCGGCTATTGTGCATTTCCGGTTTTACTTCCATCTGCACCCGACTATAAATCGCATACTTGCCATCAGGAGAAACTACAGGAATACTCCGATAGTAGCGGACACCAGAACCACCTTTCCCTCCAACCGCTTCTTGAGTAGCCAAAATCCATTGCCAAGGGATAGGGTGGGGACTACCTATAGGATCAGTTTGTGCCGTCTCTGACTCATTTTGCTGTTCACTAACAGGAATTTCTCCGACTTTAGGTGTAACTGTTGATGTTGCCAATTCCTGAGATTCAGCATTCTCACTGACTGGGGAATTTAAATCAGCTTCTGCTTTTGCGTCCTGTAATTTTTGAATTAAATTAACTTGATTAACCGATGTTGGTTTTGGAAATTGTTCAACATTAACTGATTTTACAGTTTCACTAACAACATTATTCCCCACTTGAGAACTTTCTCTTTCTACCCCTGAAATCACCGAATCTTTCGGCAATGAATGTATTCCTTCGCCAACAGATATTTTTCCTGTTTGAGAGTTAACTTGAGCAAATTGTAAATTTAACTTCTTAGTAGTAGCACTTTCTGTCAATTTTGGATGAGATCTGCTAATGCCCGAACTCACAATTGCTGCTTTTAATTGTTTCGCTAAGGTAGGGTTAATAGATATGCCCGCGAAAGGTGAAATTATAATAAAAATGGCAATGTACTTGAGAAATGGTTGAACGCGGAACCATCCTGACACCAAAAGGGGTTTAAGCATGATGAGACTCTCTAAGGGCAGTTGCTAAGTGCGGGCAGTATTTATACAGGAACGGGAAAAAGCTATGACTATATGTATATCAACAAACGAAAAGCTTTTACGAGATAATTTATTCAAATGTTGCATCGCTTTACAAAAGTTTTGGTGTCACCATTTACCCCCTCATAATCTTTACATAATATACAATCATGACGGGATGAAAGTTAACAGTAAATTACATCTGTTAATAAATACCATCATTATTGTCAGTTTAAGCAATATCCATATTTAACACCAGTAGAATACAGGTATATCAGGAGCATAAATTCAAGCATTTAGTCGTCAGCAGTTCAGCAAGAATTGAATTGATCAGCATTCTGAATGTTAATTTACTGATGTCAGTCTCCCCCATTCAAAACCCCTCAAATCCTGTTTTGACTGAATACTTACGTAGCCAAGATCTCAAGATGCTATTAAAAACTGTCTTAGAGGTTGTTTTAAAAGCTTAAATTCATACATATCTGGGCGGTTAGAAACCGCGTCTACACAGGCGAAACCCACCTGCGTGGGTTTGAAAACCTTAATTTTCTGTTAGTCCACGAAAGTGGACTTTGTTTTCAAACATCCTTTTCAATCAAGTTATTTCCCAATAATAAGCTTTGTTTCTGGCTGTATATAATACCGCAGGAGTTAGCCCGTCAGAACCTATATACTGGCAAATATTAGATTAACCGATGCACAATCAATAATAAACAAAAACATTAAATTCATACACCCGAACAACAAACTGTAATTTACACTCGTAACCGCTGCGATTAAGCAGCCACAGTTTACTTTTAAATTGGGTAATTATTGAATAATTTTGATTTAGTAAAGAAATGACCAACTCTAAAACACAGTCAGACGCACAAAATCCGTCAACAGTAGATGCAAATAATAATATGCTTCCGAACCGAAAGCATCGCGGAACTAAGTACCTGGACTATTGATAGTTTATTGAAGCTGTTTTTACTCAACCAATAATAAACACTATACCATCAAACCATGAAAATTCATTTCCCATAATCAAAAATGCTCAACATAATTTTATTAATATTGAGATGCCGCAGTTGTCAGTGATGAGGAAGACACTTACCATTGATTAATGATTCATGACTTGTAATTAATAATTAATAACTAATGAAAGTAGTATTTTTTGGCACTCCAGATTTTGCAATTCCCACTTTAAAAAAACTCTTGGAAAGCAGTGATTTTCAGGTACTTGCTGTAATTACTCAACCAGATAAACGCCGAGAACGTGGGAATAAACTGACACCTTCACCCGTGAAAGCCTTAGCTACAGATCATCATATTCCAGTGTGGCAACCAGAAAGAGTCAAAAAAGATGTTGAAACCTTAACACAACTCAAGCAAATGGAAGCTGATGTGTTTGTAGTCATTGCCTATGGACAAATATTGTCTAAAAAGATATTAGATATGCCAAAGCTGGGTTGTGTCAACGTACATGGATCAATTCTCCCTCAATATCGGGGGGCTGCGCCAATTCAGTGGAGTATCTACAATGGCGAGAAAGAAACCGGGATCACAACTATGCTGATGGATAAAGGCATGGATACAGGTGATATGCTCCTAAAAGCAAATACACCGATTGATTTACTAGATAATGCTCAGATTTTAGCGGAAAAGTTAGCGATCGCTGGTGCAGATTTACTCATAGAAACCCTATATAAACTAGAACGCCAAGAAATCACACCAACTCCTCAAGATCATACCATAGCCACTTACGCATCCTTGATTCAAAAGCTAGACTATGAATTAGACTGGGCAAAAAGCGCCATCCAATTACACAATCAAATTCGTGGCTTTTATCCTAACTGTATTACCAGTTTCCGCAACCAACAATTGAAAATCACCGCTACTGTTCCCATAGAGGCTGCGTATATTCAAGAATTACCAGAGCAGTTACAAGAAAAAATAAACAAAATACCTAACTTATCAACGATATCAGGTCAACCGGGAGAAGTAGTAAACATTACAAAAGGACTAGGGGCAATTGTCCAAACAGGGACAGGTTTATTGCTGTTGCGAGAAGTGCAATTAACAGGTAAACGTCCCCAATCAGGATGGGATTTTGTCAATGGGACTCGATTAACTGTTGGGGAGGTAATGGGTAATGGGTAACAACTGACTAATTTTCATAAAACCGGCAGGATTTGCATGGTCCTTCTGGGTTAACAGCACAACGCATAATTTCTGAAAGAGCATTATAGTTACAGGTAGCATCACCGATAACCCAACGTCCCTCTACCAAACTTTTTTCTTCCGGTCTTTGCGCTTTTTGGACATAAATAGCGATATTGTGTAAACTATAGCGTCCTCCTCTAAGCTGATATCTATGACAACGCTCTAAAACTGCGTAGGTTTTTCCCTCAAAATCAAGATAGTTTCCCGGTTGGGGAGTCCAATCAAGTTGTAATTTACCAAGAGACTGACGCGGATGTGTCAAAATTATCTCAGTCGGTAAGGAATTTGGCTCCATAATCAGTTTATGTGATGTGATTTACATAGGGCTTGCTGAAAAAAGTCAAAAGTCAAAACGAAGACAGTATAGGCTTTTTAACGACTTAGAATGGTTGGTTGATTTACGCCGTGTTGTACTAGTATGACACCTTCTAAGAGGATGTTGGAAAAGTTTTTAATGTATAAATAAACCCCTCTCCAAACCTCTCCCCGACGCGGGGAGAGGCTTTGAAACCCCCCTTCCCTTGTAGGGAATTGGAATGGGGGGTTAGGTTTCTGGAGATTATCGGTTTCATCTAATACTTTTCAAACACCCTCTAAGGAATAGTACACTTTAAATTACCTAAATTAACCATTTGTTCCTGAGACTGGGGAATAGTTAGCTCAAAATTACAAATACCGCCTTCATAGTCCACATTAGCTGGATATTTTCCCGGAGCAACACTGTCTAAATAAAAATCTCCTTCCTTACCAATAGGTGAGTTAATAATTTGATTATTCACAGTTATATTTAATTGACCATAGGAAGGAATTACGGTTTTTCCTGATGTTTCTACCGACAAAGTACCGACAAGACTCTGAATTAGTTGCACAGGAAAACGCACAACTGCCCCACCTCGAAAAGGTGGGGTAATTACTTTTTCATTAGCATCAATTTTGTAGTTTAAAGGAATATCCTCATCTTGGATTTTCAAATTATTCCCATTATAAGGGCGCAGATTAGTAACTATTAAATTACCGCGAGAATCAGTGCGTCCAACTTCCTGATTATTACTGTAACCACGCACACCCCTTACCCCTGGAACTTGTATGAGTGCAAAGCTTTGGGTAACGGGAGGAGCAAGAAAAACACTATTTCCTATGCCGATAATACTACCAGAAACATTAACAGAACCACTATTTTTACCATTATTGCGGTTGAGGTTTAACTCATAAACGCCAAAGGGAGCGCGATACTGAATACTACCATTGCCGGGAATTTTTTCCCCGTTGGGGTTAACCTGAAGACGGTAGCCCAAGCCATTACCAGCCGGTGGAGATTTCTGTACGGATACAGTTGAGTTAATTGCAGTTTTACCATTGGTATTTTGCCGATTAATACTAGCTCTAGCATTACCTAAAGTATAATTGAAACCGATAAATAGTTCATTTGTAGTTGGTTGTGTAGGTTGGTTAGACCGGGTGAGATTGATAGATAAATCTGCACTGGAATTGAGACGCAAACTACTGGTGAGAGCCAGGCGGTTACTGTGTCCTTTATCACGGAAGTCAGAGGACGCATACTGCAAACCTAAGCTTAAATTACGGGTAGGAGATATAGAAATAAAAGCATTATTTTCTAACTTGGCTCTGTCATCTAATGCTGTCAAACTTAAATTAGCATATCGGTCACTCAACAGCCGCACCGAACCACCAAAACCGATATTACGACCAGAATAGCTATAAGTGAGGGCAGCCGCAGCCCCCGGTATTCCTGATTCACTACTGACGGCTAGGGATAGTCCTAAAGCCCCAAAGGGTAGGCTAGTGGTTAGAGTAGAACCACCACTAATTAAATTACTAGCAACCTCCAAGCGCCCGCCCAGGGTCAGGGAGTTGGTGATACCCTGACGATAGCGACCGAGAAAAGCCGGAGAACCATAATTAAAATTATCAGAGTCTAGTTTAAATCGCCGTAAACCTAAATTAAAACTGTAGTCAGATAAACCGGGTTTTAGTAACCCTGTAGCAAAATAAAAAGGTGAAGTAATTACCTGTTCTCGACCCAAAGCATCACGAATTACAACTTTTGTAGAACCACTACCGGAGGGTAGGAGTAAATTATCAAATTGAAAGCGACCGGGGGGTACTTCTGTTTGATTTACTCTTTGTCCATTAACAAAAACCTCTACTTTGGAAGGTGTTAAGGCTACACCAGATAAACTAAAAGTTGGTTGTTGAATGACATTAGGATTTAGTCCAAAATCCCGTGATTTACTCACACCAGCCATAAACATTCCTCCCCCTAAATCGCCAGTGCTGACAAAGGAATCACCAACTACCCATTTAGTTATTTGTCGGGGATTATCTAAGGTGAAATTTGTTAAACCTCGCAGCCAAGAACCATTAGTTTTGCGGGAAAAACTGCTATAAAGTAAACTTTTATTGATGCTTAATCCTGATTCTCCAAAAAATGTATAATTGTTGAAGTTGAATTTTTCAATGTCAACAGGTGAGTTAAAAGCATAATTAAAGAAAACACTAGTATCTTGACTATAAGTAATATTTTTTTGTGACTGACGACCTAAATTAAATGAGTTACTCTTTAATAATTCCGGTTGGGCTGTTATACTTAGAGTTAAGGCTTTTTCATCAAAAATATAGCTGACCTGGGGAGATAATGAAACCAGAGAAACATAAGTTTCATTATTAATGGTTTCTCGACTACCAGCGAAACTTTCTAACCCGGCTTTTTCTAAATCGGGAAGACTAACAAGAATATCCTTGGGGCGTAAAATCACAAAAATTGCTTCTTTAGCCACCTGATTAACGGTAAGTTCCAAAATGGCATTTTGTTCTTGTGCAGCAACCTCAGAACAGACTGCAAAACTCCAAGCAGAAACCAACAGCAACAACCAGCCATTATTTACATACATAAAACCATGAAAGTGCGCCCTTCTCTATTAACTGTTTTGCTACTTATGGCTAGTTCCGCTGCTCCCGCAATGGCAGGTAGTGCAAATGCTAATTTGAATGTTTCTGCTTCCGTAGTTCCTAGTATCACGATTACCCCACCTGTTGATCCTGTGCCAATACCAGTTGAGAACATAACTAATCCGTCTACTCCGGCAATGGTAACATTACCAATCGCTATCACTTTACCGAGTGGTATTACTGGGAAAATTACCCTGGGACAAGGACAAAATGCCTCTACTGGCTCCACAGACACTAACCCCGTGCGCCGCATGACTGATGGTGACGGAAATTATCTATTGTATGAATTATATCAAGATGAATCTAGGACAATAATTTGGGGGAACACCGATAACACTGCTTTGTCATTGACTGGTACGGGTTCAGCCAGTAATGTCAATCTTTATATTAAGATTCCGGCGGGGCAAAATGTGCCGGCGGGAAATTACCAGGACACGATGCAACTGAGAGCGACTTTGTAAGCATTTTGAAATTAACCCCACCCTAACCCCTTACAAGGGTAGGTATTTTACATTGTCGTGAGGGCAAGACAAGGCGGACAAGGTGGACAAGGTGACAAGGGAGGAAAACAGTACAAAGTCTGTATTCTTAGTCACAAAAATAGTCCGTCAAAAAACCATTGTCCGTATAAAATCTTCCTTGTCCATCCCTTCGACTACGCTCAGGACAAGCCTTCCTTGTCTTCGGTGGTCTTGCCTTCACAAATCATATTAAAAACCTACCCCTGTGAGGGGGACTAAGGGGGGTAAGCAGCAGCACAAGCGCCCTGGGGAGTATCTAGGGTCTCTTTAAAGGTGGTTTTTGCAGTTTTTACTTCCACTACCAGTTTCTTGACCCCATTATATTTTTCCTTGGGTGGTAATCCTACACTGTAGGATTTAGTATTACCCGCTAAAATATACCAACTATTAACAGCAGTTTCAATGATTTTTTCCCCTGTGGCACTTAGTCCTTGCACTGTTATTTGCTGTGGACGAAGATTGACATTACCAGTATTATTAATCTCAAAAGATAAATTACCTTTTTTGATTGCTAGTTGTCCCATTTTTCCTGACTGGTTGATTTGGCTCGGTTGTAGAAAAATAGGAATACTTAAATTAGTTAAGACTTGGATGGCATTCTGGGTGGGTTGACTGGTTTTTGTCGGTAGTTCTTCCACAATCAATCGGTAAGTTTTTTCGACAGTATTAATGGGAACTTTAGAACCGAGTCTAATTTGCCGTTCTCCTTGGGATTCTACGGAAAGTAGAGATGGAAACAGAATAATATCTTCAGTAGGAGTGAGTTTGTCTTCTCCTTGGGCATTTTGTTCCCATTTGAATACTTTGAATTGAAAGCTGGCAGCACTGGTATCCTGATTACGTAATTTCAGCAGAGCAGTGGAAACTCTGGGAGAAAGAACAACATTAATGGGACTAACGCTATAATTACTTGCGTTGGCTTGGGATGTTTTAAAACATAAGCCCAGAAATAGGCTGGGAAACAGCAGTAATTTTAAGCGGGAACTGAGGGTAAACACGAGAATTAACCTTATTTGCAGGGTGCGTTAGGACAGAAACGTAACGCACCAAAATTTTGCGTCGTGGGTTACGGATATCGCTTGTGTAATTTTTACCAGATGTCTTTTGGATGATCAGGGCTTAGTAAGTAACAGTAGCTGTTACAGTTGCCCGACTTCTTCAAGAATTCGGGCATCTAAGTATTAAATTCTCTTAACAATTGATTTGAGCTACTACAGCATCAGAGTATGAACCGGCAAAAGCAGTTTGTCCAGATGGGATTCTACCGTAAATAGTAGTAGTATCTTGTGGATTACCATTCGACTGTAGCTACTACAGTATCAGAGTAAGTAGTGTCATCAGCAGTTTGTCCAGCTGGGATTCTACCGTAAATAGTAGTAACTTGTGCACTACCATTTCCCATAGGGTTCGGACTAGTATCAAGAGTATTTCCCCAATTTGTAGTGCGTCCTGAATTCTGGTAAATGTTATAATTGATATATTCATTAGTAGAACTCTTAAGCCTACGTTCTGGGGAGACATTAGTAGACCCAGTTGTAGGATTTGCGCCTTGTCCTAACCTAATATACGTTCCCCCACCATTACTGCAAGTTGTAGTTACAGTTGCTGTTGCATCTAAGTGAGTGTTGGCATGAGTAACGATTGGATCATAATCGCCAAATGCAAGTGGAGTCGTAGAAATACTGCAGCTATGAATAACAGTAGTTGAGACAGTTATATTACTTGTTGCTGTACCTGCCATTGCTGGAGCGGCATAACCGGCAGTGATTAAGATGGCGGAAGCTAAAGCAAAACGACGAATCATGGTTTAAGTTTCCTGGTTACAAAAAAATGTTAGGTTGAGAAAATATGTCTTTTGGTGGATAATTTTTTCTCAGTGTATGTTATCATTCACCCCCCCCGCATACATCAATATAAATACTGATTTTATTGGGAATTGAGAAAATTTATTATACAAGCTATGGATATCCATGAAGATGCTGAAAATACTTTATTTAGCTGCATTGATTACAAATAAACATTTACACATATTCCGAAATAAGTAAATAAAGTTACTTAACACATAAATACCTCTCAATGCCTCTTTTTTCAACGGGGCTTTCAGGCTCTATCCCTTATGAAACAAGCTGTTTAACCGCCTTGTCACCCGTTAAGCCTCTTTTACTCTCCCTGCAACTGCGGTTAGATGATGTGATGCCCTGGTGTTGATAGTTGGGACAATTCATTCTCTATAATTAAATCATCCATAACGGTGAAGTTAAGGTATATAAATCATGGTTCAAGTTTTACAAAAACCAGTAACCTTTGCAGAATTTGCAGATTGGAAACCAGATGGAGAACGCTATGAACTGCATAATGGAGTAATTGTGGAAATGTCACAACCATTAGGACCACATGAAGATATCATAGGATTCTTGATAGAAGAATTAGTAACTGAGTACAAACGACTGAAGTTATCTTATTCCATTCCCAAGCAAGCATTAGTCAAACCACCTGAAAGCGAATCAGGTTATGTACCAGATATTTTATTATTAAACAAAACTAATTTAGTCAATGAACCTCTGTGGCAAAAACAATCAACTGTAACTCAAGCTGCTTCTATTCCCTTAATTGTTGAGGTTGTTAGTACAAATTGGCGTGATGACTACTTAACTAAATTACGAGATTATGAAGAGATTGGCATTCCTGAATATTGGATTATTGATTATTTAGGTTTAGGAGGTACTCGTTATATAGGTAGTCCTAAACAACCTACTATATCTATTTACTTATTAATTGAAAGTGAGTATCAAGTAAGGCAATTTAGAAATGATGAAAAGATCATATCATCAACTTTTCCAGATTTGAATTTGACTGCTCAACAGATTTTTCAATCTGGTAATACCTGAGTTCGGTGTTAGGAGTTCGGAGTTTCTCCTTCGGAGACGCTACGCGAACGGAGTTATGATTTTTTCAACGAGATCATAAGGGTTTGAGACTCATACTTGGGGCAGTTTTCCACAAATTATCTTATGTCGAACTCAGGTGGTAATAATATTTGTTGACACTCCCCGGTCTAAAGACACGGGGATTCTTAAGATTTCACAATCTTAATATCTTGTTTGCACAAGTTCCCAGACTCAGTACGTTTGCACAAAAGTGCGTGCTGATACCGCCAGTTGCTCTACTTGGGGAAACCCCAAGACCGCACTGGCTCATCTTCTGGGCGTTTAGCTGTTAAAGAGCAAGTTTCGCGGAGTCCCCACGTACTATATTTCGACTTCGCTCAATACAAGTTTTGAAACCTCTATCTCTGATAGTCTTTGCAGCACCAATATCGGCGTGTTCGTGATATCCGCATTCCGTACAAATGAATTTCTCACCATCACGGTTTGACTTATCAGTATGCCCACAATTTCTGCATTCTTGACTGGAGTATTTAGGATTAATTTTAATTACAACTTTTCCTTGCTTCACAGCGAGATACTCAATTTTTAAAATCAAATCACTCCAACTTGCATCAGAAATAGAACGGTTTAATCCTTTTTTTCTAGACTGGCCATTCTTTAAAAATCTCCCTGTTTTTTCATCGGTTTTAACTTTGCAACGCCTCAACATACCGGAGATGTTTAAATCTTCTAAGGCAATAGCATCAACCTTTCTAGAAACTATTGTATTAGCAACACTCCATTGATAAGCAGTCCGTTTATCTGTAATCTTTTTGTGAAACCGTCCTACTTTATTAGCTGCTTTTTTACGATTCTTACTACCCTTGACTTTACGATTAACCCGTCGCTGTCTAATTTTTAAAGTGCGTCTAGCTTTTTTATTGGTTGAGAATTTAGGATTATCAATTTGATATCTGTCGGAGAAATGGACAAGCAAATCGAAAAAAGTCTTGATTTGTAGATTGGGGTGAGGTACGTTCACGTTCGCGGAGCGTGGCGTTAGCCATAGTGTGGCGATAGCTTGCGTGGCGACGTAGAAGCCATAGCCATAACCCAACATGAGCGTCGGGTTTCGCTGTCGCTTAACCCGACCTACAAAAAATGGACAAGGTATTGATATAGCAATCCTAAATGAAATGTGGCGTTGCTGATTAAGGGTATGAATTTTAGTCTCACGCAAAGGCGAGGCAGCGCGGTCTTGGGGGTTTCCCCCATGAGCGACTGCCGTAGCAAAGACGCACTGAGGTAAGAGTTTTAAAGATTCAATTTGGGAATTTCATACCTCGATTCAGCAACGCCTATTTCTTGTAGTACGGGCATCTTGCCCGCAAGAATTATACAAATTAAATGCACAACAGCTTATCCCTTGCGGGACAGAAGGAATAGGTGGGTTCAGAACCCTTAATTTTTCATTAGTCCACGTTTGTAGCGAATTAATTAGCCTGTATCGCTTATATCTCAGGTCTAAAGACACTGAGCTTTACGCTTACTGGGTAATCCTGTGAGGAACGCAAATTTAATAACCTGCAATTCTGATTTAACGTGGAATGGTGCGTTACGCTGTCGCTAACACACCCTACTTTTGCTACTTTTGCACCTTGTACTTTATTTAAGATTTAATTCAGATTCCTAGGGAACCATTTGGGTACACACTAGATAGCCATGTTGCTGATTACAACTAGATAACAGCGATCTTAATAGATGAATTGTCCAAAGTGTCTATTACATTGTTTGAAGTTATGTAGCCTTTTACTTACAAGCTATCAAGCTCTGGGGTAAACTATGCCTTGATTATGATTATTTCACCTCAGAAGAACACCCGAAAGGAGCAGTTTTTTCAATGTCTCATACCGTAAAAATCTACGACACCTGCATTGGCTGTACACAATGCGTCCGCGCTTGTCCTACTGACGTACTAGAAATGGTTCCTTGGGATGGCTGTAAGGCTGCTCAAGTGGCTGCTTCTCCCCGCACTGAAGACTGTGTAGGTTGTAAGCGTTGTGAAACTGCTTGCCCCACCGACTTTTTGAGTATTCGCGTTTATTTAGGCGCTGAAACAACTCGCAGCATGGGCTTGGCTTACTAAGAATTTCATTTCTAAATTCTTGGTACTTTAGTGCTGGGGAATGAGAACGGGAGAAACATCAAGATTCTTTCGTAATTCCTCAGCATTTTTATGGGAGGAGTCAGGAGGAAGAAGAAAGAAGAATAGTTTTTACCAATGACCAATTTGCTAAAGTGGCTTATTCATTTCAGCAACTATACTTAAAATTTAATCATCCTGAAACTGGAGTGGTTTAAGCAATGTGTGGAATAGTTGGATATATAGGCACTCAGACAGCGACAGATATTTTACTGGCTGGATTAGAGAAATTAGAATATAGAGGTTACGATTCGGCGGGAATTGCCACTATTTTGGAAGGTGACGTGCATTGTGTGCGGGCTAAGGGTAAATTACTCAATTTGCGTTCTAAACTAGAACAAATCGAAAATCCTTCCCAAATTGGGATTGGTCATACGCGCTGGGCAACTCATGGTAAACCGGAAGAGTACAATGCCCATCCTCATTTAGATACGGGGCTGCGAATAGCTGTTGTACAAAATGGGATTATTGAGAATTATCGAGAGTTGCGAGAAAGTTTAAAGGCGTTAGGACATGAATTTCGCTCGGAAACAGATACAGAGGTAATTCCTCATTTGATTGCTGAGTGTTTCAAAAATTCTCCTCAAAGTTCTACTTCTCCTTCGGTGTTTTTAGACGCGGTGCGAGAAGCTGTAAGTAAATTAGAGGGGGCTTATGCTGTTGCCGTTATTTCTGCTGATTATCCTGATGAGTTGATTGTAGTTCGTCAACAAGCACCTTTAGTGATTGGGTTTGGACAGGGTGAGTTTTTCTGTGCTTCCGATACGCCGGCGATTGTTCCTTATACCCGCGCTGTGTTGTCCCTAGAGAACGGTGAAATTGCTCGTTTGACTCCTTTAGGGGTGGAAGTCTATAACTTTGCGGGAAATCGCTTGAAAAAGCATCCTCGGACTTTGAACTGGAATCCCATTATGGTGGAAAAGCAGGGATTCAAACATTTTATGCTCAAGGAAATTTATGAGCAACCGGGGGTAGTCCGGGATTGTTTAGAGGCTTATTTCTCAACGGTGGAGAATGGAGAAATTACTGCGGAATCACCGGTGAAATTGGATTTACCAGCGGAATTTTACGCAGATTTAGAACAAGTTCAAATTGTTGCCTGTGGTACAAGTTGGCACGCGGCATTGGTGGGTAAATATCTATTAGAACAGTTGGCAGGAATTCCAACTCAGGTACAATATGCTTCAGAGTTTCGATATGCGCCTTCACCATTAACGGCTAATACTTTGACAATTGGGGTTACACAATCTGGTGAAACTGCTGATACTTTGGCGGCTTTGGCGATGGAAAAAGAACGCCGACAAGGGAAAGAATCTAAGTATCAAGCGCGACTTTTGGGGATTACTAATCGCCCGGAAAGTAGTTTGGGTAATATGGTGGCGAATATTATCAATACTCATGGGGGAATTGAAATTGGTGTAGCGGCGACGAAAACTTTTATAGCGCAATTGATGGCGTTTTATGCTTTGGCGTTAGATTTGGCTTATCGTCGTCAGGAGATTAGTGATTCGAGATTTGAGGAAATTCTCACGGGTTTACGGCAGTTACCAGGGGAAATTGAGGCGATTTTAGAAACTCAAGAACGTTATATTGAACATTTGGTACATGATTTCTCAGAGACAAAAGATTTTATCTTTATTGGTAGGGGAATTAATTTCCCGATCGCGTTAGAAGGGGCTTTAAAATTAAAGGAAATTAGCTATATTCACGCCGAAGGTTATCCAGCGGGAGAAATGAAACATGGACCGATCGCTCTATTAGATGCTAAAGTGCCAGTGGTGGCGATCGCTGTTCCTGGTAATGTATATGAAAAGGTAATTTCTAATGCCCAAGAAGCAAAAGCCAGAGATTCCCGATTGATTGGTGTAACTTCTGTGAAAGATGGTGAAGCGGCGGAAATCTTTAATGATTTAATTCCGGTTTCGGAAGTTGAGGAAATTCTTTCGCCAATTCTCACAGTAATACCATTGCAATTGTTAGCTTATCATATTGCTGCCCGACGAGGTTTGGATGTAGATCAGCCAAGGAATTTGGCGAAGTCGGTAACAGTTGAATAATTGATATTTTGTAGGGGTTTAGCATTGCTAAACCCTGATATTTTGACAATTGCAAAATTTTCCTTCCCCATAGCTTCTTAATTTTGACTTCCCATATAATACCAGCATATTTATTGACAAAATCATCAAATCGCGTATAATTAGTAATATTTATTTCAAACTATATTTTTTACCGTCAGTTATGAAACTTAAACCAATTCTGCAAATACTTTCAGGACTCACCATCACCCCCATTATCGCCTTAGCTGTACATCAACCCAGCTATGCAGGGGAAAAATATGACTGCGATACCAGCACTAAAGACCCTATCACCTATGTTCGCACAAATCGCGGACGTGAACCAATGCTACTTTGGCAAAGTAACTATTTTCGTACTTCTAAGCAAGAACGCTGTCGCATCGTTAGCGATAGATTACAGAGATACGATGATAATAAAATGATACCGTATCTCACATCTAGAAAAAACATAAATGGATATCCCGTGCTGTGTATAGTTGATAGAGTGCGTGGTAACTGCCTCAAGGAAGATGTAGTTGTTACTCTTCAACCTGGTACTGATTCTGGAAGAGTTTTGAGACAGATAAAATATTTCCGTCGAGGTGCTGCTGGTGCAAGACCTGTACCCTTGAGTGGTAGTAAAACTATGTTCTATGAAGATGGTGATTTTTACATTAACCTGAATGAAATTTTAGAAGAAGAAAATTAAGACAGTGATAAACAAATAGTTGAGTCCAACTTTTCAATGATTCGCAAATGTCTACTGTCAGGAATCCATTTTGGACTCCTACTGTTCACCTGTCTGGGAGGAATAGCTGTTTCTCTCCCAGCAGAAGCACCAATGTTATTACCCTCATTATCTTTTAATCGGGTTTCAGTTGAACCAATAAAGCAAATAGCAAAATCAATCACTGTTAAAATTCTGTCAAAAGGGTTTTTGGGAACAGGAACACTCATCAATAAACAAGGGAAAATTTATACTGTTATTACTAATGATCATGTATTAAACGCTGCTGAACCTCCTTATCAAATTCAAACTCCTGATGGTAGAATTTATGAGGCTCAAGTTTCCCAATTGGTGAAATTTGGAGATGATGATTTAGGCTTATTACAGTTTAATTCTGATCAAGTTTATGAAATTGTATCTGTGGGAAATTCATCTGCATTAACGGTAGGGGATGAAGTTTTTGCGAGTGGCTTTACCAGCGAAAATAAGGAGATAATTTTTACTAATGGTAATTTATCCCTATTACTTGATAAACCTTTAGAGGGAGGCTATCAAATGGGATATACCAATGATATTTATAAAGGTATGAGTGGGGGTTCATTATTGAATATTCAAGGTGAGTTGGTGGGTATTAATGGCTTACACAAAAATCCTTTATGGGAAGCGCCTGATTTATATATTGATGGTTCACAACCTTGTAAACCTTTACAGGATATGATCATTCGTTCTAGTTGGGCTATCCCGATAGAAACTGTAGGACGACTTGCTCCTAAATTGGTACAATTAAAACTACCTCAGTTGTTTATTTCACCTTTAGAATCGGAGAGGTATATTGATTATACAGCTTTGCAAATGCAGGTTGAAGCGGCGGCGGCTAAAAGTTGTAATATAAAATTGTGAGAATT
>NZ_AP018316.1:4475712-4513116 GCF_002368115.1 Dolichospermum compactum NIES-806
TTTCCAGGATTAGAGGATTTACAGGATGATATAAAAAATCATTAATTTCTTTCCTATCTCTTGTCTCAATCAGGATTTACTGCATTATTTTTGATTTTGATAAGCGGTATACACTTGAATGAGATACAGTCATAAGCCCCCTCCTCGCTTGCGGGGAGGGGGTTGGGGGTGGGGTTCTTGTATTTGACTCAACCAATAACCGTTATATCCGTTCTAATTTTCAATCTTATTCATTCTCAAATACTATACTATAAATCATGAATCTGTAGATAATTAAATCCTGTTCATCCTCAAATCCTGAAAATCCTGATTCAGACAGTTTAATAAATAAAATCCCAAATCGCAAACAATGAAATTTACCGATAGACTAACTGCGGCTGTAATGAGTTCTGTAATCATAGTAGTACAAGCACCACCAGCTAAAGCTTTAGAAGAAAGTGCTATTAATAAAATTGCTAAACAAATTACCGTCCGTATTGATGGTAAAATCAAAGAATTTGAGGGAACATCCAATGGTTCTGGAGTAATTGTTGAAAAACAAGGTAATACATATACGGTGCTAACAAATTGGCACGTTGTCCAAATTCCTGGAGAATATACTATCACTACATTTAATGGTGACACTTATCAAATTAATTCTACTACAGTTAAACAATTAGGAAATTTAGATTTAGCAATAGTGCAGTTTTCTAGTAATAAAAATTATGATAAAGCAACATTAGGAAATTCTAGTCAACTGACAGAAACATCAAGAGTTTATGCTGCGGGATGGGCTGCACCTGATGAAATATGTTTACAATCATGCTATCGTTTTGTTGATGGAAAAATTACGACTGTTCTGAGAACTTATAAAGATGGATATGGTTTAATTTATAGTAATAATATCGCCCCAGGAATGAGTGGCGGTTCTGTTCTCAATCAGGATGGGGTTTTAGTGGGAATTAATGGCCGTGCATCTACAAATTCTGAAAAGGGTACTACATCTTTTGCGGCTATTCCCATTAATGAATATAAGAAATATCAGAATATTCCTACTACACCTCAACCAACTCCTACACCTACGCCACCGCGTCCTACACCTCAACCAAAACCTACAGCAATTTCCACACCTTCACCAAATATTAACAATAATACACCTACTGATTTTACTCTTGCCCAAACCCTGACAGGTCATTCTGGCTCGGTTGAGTCTGTAGCCATAAGTCCAGACAGGAGAACTTTAGCTAGTGGTAGTGGGGACGAAACTATCAAAATCTGGAATCTAGCCACAGGTGAACTAATCCGCACTTTATCTGGTCATTCTGACTGGGTTAGTTCTGTAGCCATAAATCCAGACGGGAGGACTTTAGCTAGTGGTAGTGGGGACAATACTATCAAAATTTGGAATCTAGCCACAGGTGAACAAATCCGCACCTTATCTGGTCATTCTGACTCGGTTTATTCTGTAGCCATAAATCCAGACGGGAGGACTTTAGCCAGTGGTAGTTGGGACGAAACTAAAAATATCAAAATCTGGAATCTAGTCACAGGTAAACTAATCCGCACTTTATCTGGTCATTCTAACCCGGTTTTGTCTGTAGCCATAAGTCCAGACAGGAGAACTTTAGCTAGTGCTAGTTGGGACGGAACTATCAAAATCTGGAATCTAGCCACAGGTAAACTAATCCGCACTTTATCTGGTTATTACGGGGTTAGGTCTGTAGCCATAAGTCCAGACGGGAGGACTTTAGCTAGTGCTAGTAAAGACAAAACTACAACTATCAAAATATGGAATCTAGTCACAGGTAAACTAATCCGCACTTTATCTGGTCATTCTGAATCGGTTAATTCTGTAGCCATAAGTCCAGACGGGAGGACTTTAGCCAGTGTTAGTGACGACACAACTATCAAAATCTGGAATCTAGCCACAGGTGAACTAATCCGCACTTTATCTGGTCATTCTCAAGTGGTTAATTCTGTAGCCATAAGTCCAGACGGGAGGACTTTAGTTAGTGGTAGTGACGACAAAACTATCAAAATCTGGCGGGTATCTGGGCGTTAATTTGTCTGAATCAGGATTTACAGGATTTAAGGATTTACAGGATTTATGAGATGTTGTTGGTAAATTAATCAGTGGATTTATGTTAATTCGAGAAAGATAATAAAGAATGAGAATATAGAATGACATTTAAAGAACAACTGGTTATAGAAATTGAATCAATGACGGAAGAAGAAATAGCAGAAGTTCTGATAATGGTTAAGAATATGAAAATAAAAAAAGCAAAAACTCCTCAACGTCAAGGTTCAGGTAAATCACTTTTACGTCATGTTGGTAAGTGGCAAGGTGATGATCTTAAAGTTTGTTTACAAGCAGTGTATGATTCACGTGGTTTAGCTGAATTTTAATTATATAATATATTAACAATTGGTGATAAAATCTCTATTTTCATCCTGTAAATCCTTAAATCCTGGACATCCTGATTCAGACAATTAAATTAATTCACCCAATTAATAACTTTTATCACTGCAACCAATTCTCCAAACTCAAACCCTCAACTCTTGTTAAATCACTATCATTAGAAACAACCGTTAAACCTTTAATCATTGCAGTTGCAGCAATTAAAACATCTTCAGTTTGAATCGGTAAACCCTTTAATCTTAAATTCGCATGAATTTCCGCAGCTTTCTCTAAAATTGCCAAATCATCTAAGAAAATAATAGGATAGTTTTGGCAAAATTTGTTAAATCTTTCTCTTTGTTTGGGAGCATCAACCGCTAAAAATCCTCTTCTCATTTCAAAATAGGTAATGCAGCTAATAGATATACTTTTTCTTTGAGCTTTAATATCTTCAATTCTTTCAGTAACTTGCAGATTCTTCCTAATAGCAAAGGAAACTATATTTGTATCTAACAAATAATTCATAAATTACCTATTTTCGTTTAACTGCGTCATCAAAAATAGCCATTTGTTCAGGAGTAAAATCATCCCCTATTTTTGATAATATTTCTACTGACATTATTCCATCACAATGTTTTTTTAATTCACTATCTGACATATTATTAAATTCTTCAAATGCTAGATTTTTCTGAAAAAGTTTAACCAAATGCTTGACTATTTCTGAATAATCAAGATCCTCTTTAAATAAAGGATATTCTTCTATTAAAAGAGATACCACTTGCTCAATTCTTTTAATTATTGATTCTTGTTTAATATCACTTGATAACATAATCATTACCTCTAATCTTAACTATTTTAACAGTATATCATATATCGTCACTCATAATCAACCTACTATTAGCATCCTGTAGTCAGAATCAGGATGTACAGGATGATGAAATAAAAGCAATTTTGACGCTGCTGATAGCTGTAAAAATTCGTGAAAAGGGGATGTCATATTAATTACCTTCTTTAATCTCAAAAGAATCAATCATCTTTTCCACCACAGGCCAGGATTGATCATATTCCTGTTCTGGGGCTTTATATATAATATAGTAGGCTTTCTTTAAATTCATAGTCCCACGTTCCAGCACCTTTAATGTACAGCCCTTTTCTTTACGGGTATGAGTAATCTGATATGCGTCAGAATTGCTTAATTTTGGTTCTTCATTAGCTTTTTCTAATGTATTCAATTCATCCTGAATAATTGTTTTGGTAACTATTCTTTTATAGTCTTCTAAAGATACAGCTTTACCTAAATCAGCAATATTCACACTAACTTCTAAAGGACAATTATCTGGTTCAGATTTATCATTGCGAGAAAATTTAACTTTCTCTTGTTCATCTGTTTGTCCAGGTGTTGCTGTCCATTTGTTAGAATATTGGATGACAAAACTCATGTATTTTTCTGGGTGAGTGTAAGATTTAGTTAATTCTTCTTTCCCAGATTTTAATGAAGATACAACTTTAAAACCAATAAATGCAAAAGCTAATGATGTAGCAATTCCAGCAATGATGACGAATTTACCCGATAGCAGACTTCGTTCTATAACTTTATTACTTTCATCTTTTTCAGGTGTAATTTCTATTGTATACACTGATGAAATTGTTCGTATTGTATTTTTGAAGTTATTTAATCTTTTTTCACTTTCTTGAGGAATCAATTCCAAGAAAAGTTTTCTCAAGGGTTGAATATTGGTTTCTGGATTGCTAATTACTAGATTAGAAATACTACCACTAGAACTATTAGGAATTTTTTCATTAGACTTTATCGGTTCTATAGATTTTAATGCTTTTAACGCATCTGCGGCTGTGTTATAGCGAGTTTTTTGATAATCATGATGTACCATTTTATCAATGATACCAATTAGTTTTTGGGTAAATTGTTCATCTAATTGAGATTCTGCAAGCAAATGTCGCCATGTAATTTGACCATCATCTTCAAACTTAATACTATTATTATCATATTGCCCTAAATTTGGACAAACACCTGTTAAGGCTTGAATACCAATCATCCCTACAGCAAAAACATCAGTATTATACCTGTAAATACCATCAATACGTTCGTGTGGCATATATTCATTAGTGCCAATAACTCGACTTAGTAGATGATTTTCCATATTATTCATGTCTTTAACTGTACCAAAATCAATCAAAACGAGTTGTTGATCACTTTTTCTTCTGATTAAATTTGCTGGTGTGACATCACGGTGAACTAAATGTTTCTCCTCCTGGATAAATTCCAAAATTTCCAAAATATCATGGAGTATTTGCCAAACTTTACTACTGTCGAGTTTCTTCGTAGGTGGGAGTTCTTTAGTTAGTTGTTCACCCTCTATATATTCTTCGACTAAATAAAAATCTTGTTTGACTATTAGTAATAATCTGTAATTGATGACAAAATAATCTTTTAATTTGGGAATTTGGGAATGTTCTAGTTTATTGAGATGTTCTGCTTCTCGTTTAAATAATCTTTTTCTTTCTTCAAAATCATCTCTATTTGAGTTTTGTTTAGGCTTGAGGAGTTTGACAACATATTTCTGATTTTTATTAGAAATATCTTCAGCTAAATAGATTTCACCAAAACCACCTTCATTTAATTTGTCGAGGATTTGATATTCCCCCTTTTGACCTTTGAGGACTTGACCAATTAAGTTTTTGTTATTAAAGGTTGATATCATAATATAATTTCCAGTTAAAAATGTAGGATTTACTGAAATATGGCTATTTTTTACTTTACCTGTCAGTATGTATTTAGACAAGTTTTATTATTGACTATATGATTAAATTTACTTATGGGTTGCCAGTAGCGTTGCTGGGTGCGGCTGTGGTGGTGGTTCAGTCACAAAGGGTGGCAGCTTCTATTCCTCAGCAAGTTCGGGATATTGCTGATAAAATAACAGTTCGCATTGATGGGGCTAATACTGGTTCGGGAATTATTATTAAAGGTGCTGGAAATACTTACACTGTTCTCACTTGTTGGCACGTCGTAGACAAGAAAGGAAATTATACTGTGAGGACTGGAGATGGTAAAACCTACCAAGTTAATTACAGCACGGTTAAACGAATTGGTAATATAGATTTGGCAGAGTTCCAGTTTACCAGTAATGAAAATTATCGTCCTGTGGAGATTGGTAATTCTAGTCAAGTGACTGCTGGGAGTACGGTTTATGCCTTTGGTTGGGCTGAACCTGACCAGGTAAGTAAGGGGCGAGAATATGTGCCTTTAGAGACAACTGCTAGGGTTGTAAGTCAGCCTGTAGATGAGTATGCTTTGGTTTTAAGTAATATTGTCAAACCGGGTATGAGTGGGGGTCCAATTTTAGATGAACAGGGGCGTTTGATAGGGGTAAGTGGACTATCTACAATTGATGCGAGATTAGAAACAAGGGATTTTTTAGGGATTCCAATTAATACTTATAAAGAGATTGCTGGTATTGCAACACCTCTGAAACCGATAGAAATAACTACCAAACCTACTCAACCTGAAAAACCACCAGAAATAATAAGAAAACCACCAGAAGTACGTAATAATACACCTACTAATTTTACTCTTGCCCAAACCCTTAGTGGTCATTCTGGTGATGTTTATTCTGTAGCCATAAGTCCAGACGGGAGGACTTTAGCTAGTGGTAGTTACGACAATACTATCAAAATCTGGAATCTAGCTACAGGTAAACTAATCCGCACTTTATCTGGTCATTCTAGGTCGGTTGTGTCTAGGTCGGTTGAGTCTGTAGCCATAAGTCCAGACGGGAGGACTTTAGCTAGTGGTAGTAGGGACAAAACTATCAAAATCTGGAATCTAGCTACAGGTGAACTAATCCGCACTTTATCTGGTCATTCTGGTGATGTTCATTCTGTAGCCATAAGTCCAGAGGGGAGGACTTTAGCTAGTGCTAGTGGGGACTATACTATCAAAATCTGGAATCTAGCCACAGGTGAACAAATCCGCACTTTATCTGGTCATTCTGACTCGGTTTTGTCTGTAGCCATAAGTCCAGATGGGAGGACTTTAGCTAGTGGTAGTGACGACAAAACTATCAAAATCTGGAATCTAGCCACAGGTGAACTAATCCGCACTTTATCTGGTTATTCTGACTGGGTTCGGTCTGTAGCTATAAGTCCAGACGGGAGGACTTTAGCTAGTGCTAGTGGGGACTATACTATCAAAATCTGGAATCTAGCCACAGGTGAACTAATCCGCACTTTATCTGGTCATTCTAACCCGGTTTTGTCTGTAGCCATAAGTCCAGACGGGAGGACTTTAGTTAGTGCTAGTGGGGACAATACTATCAAAATCTGGAATCTAGCTACAGGTGAACTAATCCGCACTTTATCTGGTCATTCTGGCTTGGTTTTGTCTGTAGCCATAAGCCCAGACGGGAGGACTTTAGCTAGTGGTAGTTCAGACAATACTATCAAAATCTGGCAGTTATCTGAGCGTTAATTTGTCTGATAGCGTAGCGTGGCGCAAGCCATATCAGGATCTCCAGGATTTAAGGATTTACAGGATGAAATGAAAAGTAATAACAATTTACCAATAACTATACATTATCTGATTCTATTTACTATTAATTATCCGCTTGTAAACTTCCCCAACTAACCAATCTGCAACCACCTTCTGAAAATCGCTATCATTCATGTAACGGGCAAAAATCGCTTCATTTTGATCTACTCTCTCCACAAACAAAGACTCTAACATCTGACTAAAAAGCAAACCAAATTTATCAGCAGAATTTACCCGTGCAGCTTGTTGTAATTCATCGGAATTGGCAGCAGTTTCCACAATTTGATCAAAAAATAGTTGATCAGCTTGGTTAAAATCAGTACCAAAACGATTATTAATAATATCAATTAGCTGTGATAATTTAACAGTGTTTTCTCTAGCAATACCTGTACCAATATCCTTCGGTCCATCCAGAGGATGAGCATTACTTTTCCTTAACTCTATTGAACCTTCACTAATTTTCTGGAGACGGTAATACTCTAGCTGGACTTCGCTATCAAAATCATACTGCGCTTCCTGGGGACGACGTGGCAATTTCGATGATAGATAACGCAAAAAAATGTAAAGTCGTTCTAAATCAGAATCTTGGTAGGGTATAATCTGACTCAAAAAACTGTACAAATTCCGAAAAGCTGTGAGTTTTTTCCGCCAAACTTTCGCTTCCTCTGGTTTCTCATGATCGAAAATACGGAAGCGGTCAACTGCTGGATCAAGTGCTGCATTCATCCCTTGATGATCAGCCGGACTTTGACGCTGTTTTGGTTTAAAATAAATTTCGCAAAACCTTTCTACTTCTTCATGCAGATATATTCCTAAAGCCTCAAGTTCGCTTTGGAGTTGGTACAGTTGTTGAGGATCTGCTTCTATTCCTAATTCTGCTCCTTCATAAAACTGCTGAAATGCTTGGCGAATTTCTTCGCAGTCGTTCACAAAGTCTAAGACAAATGTATCTTCTTTCCTGGGATGGATACGATTAAGTCGAGAAAGGGTTTGTACTGCTTGAATACCTGACAGTCGCCTATCAATATACATAGTATGTAGCAAAGGTTGATCAAAACCAGTTTGATATTTTTCCGCTACGAGTAAAACCTGATATTCATTACTAGCAAATTGTTCTGGCAATTCTTTCTCTCGAATGCCTTGATTCATTTCCTCTTCACTGTAGGTTTTGTCTTTAATTTTGTCGTCTGTGACTACACCAGAAAAAGCTACCAGCGTTTTGATCGCATAGCCTTTTTCTTGGATGTATTTATCAAAACTCTGTTTGTAGCGCACTGCTTCTAAGCGAGAGCTAGTTACTACCATTGCTTTGGCTCTACCACCAATTTTATGCCGGGTAAAGGTGTTGAAGTGTTCCACCATTATTTCTGTCTTCTGGGCAATATTATGGGGGTGTAGACGCATAAAACGAGCTAGGGAACGGGCGGCGTTTTTGCGTTCTACATTGGGATCGTTGTTACTGGCTTTAATCAGGTTGTAGTAAACTTTATAGGTGGTGTAATTCCGCAAAACATCTAGGATAAAACCTTCTTCTATGGCTTGACGCATGGTGTAGCGATGAAAAGGCTCTCCTTGACGACCAAAGAATTTGAGAGTTTCATGTTTTGGTGTGGCGGTAAAAGCAAAGAAACTCAAGTTTGATTGATGGGAACGTTTAACTAAATTGCGGAAAAGTTCTTCTAAATGTTCTAGTCCTTCTTCTTGGGCGCGGTTACGTGCTTC
This sequence comes from Dolichospermum compactum NIES-806, assembly GCF_002368115.1. Taxonomy (NCBI): domain Bacteria; kingdom Bacillati; phylum Cyanobacteriota; class Cyanophyceae; order Nostocales; family Aphanizomenonaceae; genus Dolichospermum; species Dolichospermum compactum. The sequence goes on from NZ_AP018316.1 coordinate 4,484,361, forward strand.
TGCTTGCAATGCTTGTCCGCCTAATACCCCTTTTAACTCGGTGACGGTTTCCCCAGATTGGGAACTGTGTGCTTCATCTATGATGACTGCAAAGCGACGGGTAGGCAAAATACCGCTACTTTCTTCGTTGCGTTCTTCTGCTAGTTTGATTAATTGGCGTGTGACAAAGGGGAATTTCTGTAAAGTGGTGATAATGATGGGAACGGCACTTTCTAAGGCTTGCGCTAACTGTCGGGAGTTATCATCAATTTTTTCTACAACCCCTTGACGGTGTTCAAATTGATAAATAGTGTCTTGTAATTGCTGGTCAAGGACGCGGCGATCGCTAATTACTATGACACTATCAAAAATTCGCTGGTTTTGGTCGTTGTATAAAGATGCAAGGCGATGAGTCAGCCAACCTATGGTGTTACTTTTACCGCTTCCGGCTGAATGTTCAATTAAATAATTTTGTCCTACACCTTCACCCCTAGCCGCATCTACGAGTAAGCGCACAGCCTGAAGTTGATGATAGCGGGGAAATATCATGGTTTCTTTTTTGAATTTGCGCCCATCATCGTCTCGTTTTTCTTCTGTTTGTAAATGCAGAAACCGAGCTAGGAGATCAAGTAAACTATCCCGTCGTAAGACATCTTCCCACAGGTAAGCTGTGCGGTAATTACGTCCTGCTGTGTCTGGTGGATTACCTGCCCCGCCATCGTATCCTTGATTAAAGGGCAAAAAGTGGGTAGCTTCTGCCGCTAGGCGTGTTGTCATCCAAACTTCTTCGGTATCAACTGCGAAATGTACTAAGGTGCGGCGTTTAAACTCAAAGATGGTTTCTCTAGGGTCACGGTCTTGACGGTATTGCTGTTTGGCGTTTTCTACTGTTTGCCCTGTCAGTGGATTCTTTAACTCTAGGGTGATAACTGGAATACCATTAAGACTCAGGGTAATGTCAAGGGAACGTTTTTTTTCCCGTTCACTGTATTCTAGTTGTCGGGTGATACCCACACAATTGGCAGCATAACGGGTTTCTAAGTCTGAGTTGAGTTTGTGAGCAGCTTTGAAGTAAGCTATCCGCAGGGTGCGACCGTAGCATTTAAACCCATGACGTAGGGTATGTAGTAAGCCGTAGTTGTCCAGCCATTTACACAGGTCTGTTAGCACTTGTTCACCTGTTTTTTCTTTGTGCAGTGCTTCTAGTTTTTTCCACTCTTTGGGTTGAGTTTGTTGGATAAATGCGATCGCTATATTCGGAAATAGGGCGCGAGTGCGATCGAATTTATCTGTAATTTTCACATAGCCATGACTGAGAAGGTGATTTTCAATCACGCTTTCAAATGCAGTTTCACCATAGCGCGAAATTACAGTCACAATTTTCCTCCCACACGGCTGATAGCTAAACCTAAAGTATCAAAACAATCTAAAGCAGTACCTTTAAAGCCACAGATTAAGCGACAACGCATATCTGAATCTTTTTCAAAGACTTTTATCCATATAGAAAACGACCCCCGACTTATAGCAAGTTCGACTATCAATTCGCGTATATTTTGCGTATCTTCACTTTGTAATCTTTTTAGTTGATTTTGTGCAAGATTCCAAATTTCGTTTCGTTTTTGCCAACGCTTATCTTTTGAAGTTGGGCGTTTTCTTATATTTGGATGTCCAGGGTCTCGATCTAGACCAAATGCCTCTATTGTTCTTTGAGCTATTACTTGATTTATAGAATTTAGAGCAGGATGAGTTACAACTAAACCACCTGCAAGATAATCAAATGCTAGAGAGGTATTATCGGAATCAGGCAAAAAATACTCAACAGGGTTAATGTCTTGAACTCCTTTGCAAGAATTGCAGTTGACACTTATTTGTAAATTGCATTTAAGTTGGTCAAATTTTCCAACTTTATTTTTGTTATGGCGTTCAGCCGTTAACGTAATAATAAGGGTTTGGAGGTTATAAATTTTCCAACTTTTTTATTCCTCCACAGTAAGCTAAGTTTTTTAGTCTTAGCCAAACCAACATAGCACAAGCTATATGATTTCTTTGAAGACGACCTTTGCGACACTGACATGATTCAATGCCAGTTAATTGTTTTATCTCCCTGTGAAACTCTTCTATTTTCCAACGGATTTTACACACCTGTTGTGTAACATCCATGGAACTCATTTTTTAAATAATAATTAATTTTATCGTGACTAATATTGTCTAAATGTTCTGCTAGATTAGTCATTGTGTAGTTGATTTGACTGCTAAGTAAATACTGGCAGTAATTAAGTTTAGTAAATTTCATCGTTAATTAATTTCTTAATGCACCCTATCATCATTCTCTCATAAAATTAATACCCGTCATTTATTTAATCTATTACTATTAACAATTCTCAATCAGTCTGATTCAATAACATCTTCATTATTGCAGTACACATATACTAATAATTAGCGATCGCTGTGCCAGTTGCGTAAGTCCTGATTCTATTTTAATATTGTCTGAATCAGGATGTCTGGTTACTGAGCGACTTGTACTGAGCTTGTCGAAGTAAGTCGAAGTACAGAATTTAAGGATTTACAGGATGTTTAATTTAGCTTAATTCTACAAATCATTAAAACCAACATTCTCAGGTGGATGTAAATTCGCAGCAAATAACAAACGACGTAGATTAACAACACCATAGCGATTTAAACGCAAAGATTCAACCGTTACTCGTCCACAAGGTGTTTTACCAATAACCTGAGTAAAATCATCACTCCAATCAAAATGCTCGCTCCAAACTTGCTGTCTGGGATTATACAATGCTATTTTTTCCCCTGTTTCTGGATCAATTCCCTCTGTTTTAGTATGTTTATGACCATTGCAGCCAAAGCAACTCCAAGCAAGATTTTCTAAAACTGTCTCACCACCCGCTTTTCGAGGTTTTATATGTTCAACAGTAAAACTCTCTGTAGCAAATTTTTCGGAACAACGACAATACTCGCAATAACCACGACTACGAGCAGCAACAATACGCCTAATTGATTCTGAAACTCGCTCTGACATCAGGTTACATTAATATCTGTAGATAAAAACTCATCAATCAGAACTTTTAAATCAACTTGACGCAATTGAGCTAATTTAATCAATGCTTCTGCGCGTTCAGCGTCTTGTTGTTCAATGCGGTTAATATATTTAAGTAGTTCTTGATACTCTGTTTCTGTAATTTCTTCATTCTCATTTTGCTCACGCAAATAAGATAATCTATGTTGTTCTTCAGGAGATAAACGACGTTGAATAATTTGCAATAAAGCAGTTTCGCTATTTGGCGTTTTTGACGCTGCTGATAGCTGTAAAAACTCGTGAGAAAGGGATTCTAAAAATTCTACTGCTTTAATTAAAGATTCTCCTGGTAATTGTTCTAGCAGTGTTATTGCTCTTTGGCGAATTTCTGTAGTTGCAGTCATTAGCAATCTGATCTCATATACATATACCTGAAATTGTAACCCATAATCAACTTACTGTTAACATCCTGTAAATCCTTAAATCCTGGACATCCTGATTCTGACAATTAAATTATTAATCCACCCAATTAATAACTTTTCTCACTGCAACCAATTCTCCAAACTCAAACCCTCAACTCTTATTAAATCACTATCATTAGAAACAACCGTCAAACCTTTAATCATTGCAGTTGCAGCAATTAAGACATCTTCAGTTTGAATCGGTAAACCCTTTAATCTTAAATTCGCATGAATTTCCGCAGCTTTTTCTAAAATTGCCAAATCATCTAAGAAAATGATAGAATAGTTTTGACAAAGTTGATTAAATCTTTCTCTTTTTTTGGGAGCATCAACTGCTAAAAATCCTCTCCTAATTTCAAAATAGGTAATGCAACTAATGTAAATATCTACCTCTTCAAATTTCATTACTTCTAGCTTTCGTTTGATGTAAAAATCGTTTTTAATAGCGAAAGAAACAATGTTAGTATCTAATAAAAAACTCATGAAATTACCTATTTTCGTTTAATTGCCTCATCAAAAGTTGCCATTTGTTCAGGTGTGAAATCTTCTCCAATTTTGGATAATACTTCTGTTGCCATGACAAAACTACAATTTTCTTTTAACTTTTCATCAGACATATTATTAAATCTTTCAGATGTTAAATTATCTTGAACAATTTTAACCAAATGTTTGACTATTTCTGAATAATCAAGATCCTCTTTAAATAAAGGATCTTCTGCCATTAAAATAGATACCACTTGCTCAATTCTTTTAATTATTGATTCTTGTTTAATATCTGTTGATAACATAATCATTACCTCTAATTTCTACTATTTTAACAGTATATCATATAATTGTCAGAATCAGGATGTCTGGTTACTGAGCGAAGTCGAAGTACAGGATTTAAGGATGTACAGGATGATGAAATAAAAGCAATTTTGACGCTGCTGATAGCTGTAAAAATTCGTGAAAAGGGGATGTCATATTAATTACCTTCTTTAATCTCAAAAGAATCAATCATCTTTTCCACCACAGGCCAGGATTGATCATATTCCTGTTCTGGGGCTTTATATATAATATAGTAGGCTTTCTTTAAATTCATAGTCCCACGTTCCAGCACTTTTAATGTACACCCCTTTTCCTTACGGGTATGAGTAATCTGATATGCGTCAGAATTGCTTAATTTTGGTTCTTCATTAGCTTTTTCTAATGTATTCAATTCATCCTGAATAATTGTTTTGGTAACTATTTTTTTATAGTCTTCTAAAGATACAGCTTTACCTAAATCAGCAATATTCACACTAACTTCTAAAGGACAATTATCTGGTTCAGATTTATCATTGCGAGAAAATTTAACTTTCTCTTGTTCATCTGGTTGTCCAATTGTCGCTGTCCATTTGTTAGAATATTGGATGATAAAATTCATGTATTTTTCTGGGTGAGTGTAAGATTTCTCTGTACAGGACAAAAAATAGAGAAAAAGCTTGCAAAGGAAACAGAGAAAGGGTTTCATAGAAAGTTACCACACAATCAAAGAAACCCCTATGAACCAGATTAACCTATTACGAGACACACTAAAACCACATTTGGAATGGCATGGAGCGCGTCTAAGCTTTTTAGCGTTATTTTTAATATCTTTATTAAGAGTAAAGACAGTGAACTTGGTAGAATTAGCAACTGGTTTTCGCAACTGTGCTAAAAACGAATCCAATTACAAACGGTTGCAAAGATTTTTCCGAGATTTTGATATAGATTATGCAGTCATAGCGAAAATGATTGTAAAAATCATGAACATTCCCCAGCCTTGGGTGTTAAGTATTGACCGGACTGAATGGCGTTTTGGTCAAATATGGTTAAATATCCTCATGTTGGGAGTAGTACATAATGGTGTCGCTTACCCCCTAGTTTGGCAGATATTGGAGAAGAAAGGTAACTCCAACACGGATGAACGAATGGATTTACTTGACCGATTTGGACAACTGTTCCCAGATGCACAAGTTGACTATATCAGTGCTGACAGAGAATTCGTGGGGGCAGAATGGTTAAGTTATTTACTGCTTGAACCAAATATTCCATTCCGAATCAGGATTCGTCACACTGATTTAATTAGTGATACAGAAAAGACTCTTCCAGGTAGCGTCATTTTTGCTCATCTGGCTGCGGGTGAATCTCAGGTTTTATCTACTCGTCGTTGGGTCTGGGGTCGTTCAGTTTATGTAGCTGGTTTACGTCTTGATGATGGCAAGTTATTAATCGTGATTTCTGATACTTCTCCCCAAACCATGATTGCTGACTATGGCCGTCCTTGGGGGATTGAAACTTTGTTCGGTATGTTTAAAACTCGTGGTTTTTGCTTGGAATCTACACATTTTATTGATTCTAACCGATTGAGTAAGCTCTTAGCTTTACTGTCATTAGCTATGTGTTGGGCTGTCAAGACTGGAGAATGGTTGCATCAACACCAACCTATCAAAATCAAGAAACATGGACCTTTTGCTAAAAGTGTTTTTCCTTACGGTTTAGATTATCTGCGTTCTCTTGTTACTGATTTAGATTTGAAATATGACGACTTTCTTCTCTCTCTCAATTTTTTGTCCTGTACTTAGATCAGAGATAGAGATTTCAAAATAGTACGTGGGGACTCCGCGAAACTTGCTGTTTAACAGCTAAACGCCCAGAAGATGAGCCAGTGCGGTCTTGGGGTTTCCCCAAGTAGAGCAACTGGCGGTATCAGCACGCACTTTTGTGCAAACGTACTGAGTCTGGGAACTTGTGCAAACAAGATATTAAGATTGTGAAATCTTAAGAATCCCCGTGTCTTTAGACCGGAGAGTGTCAAGAGATATATCACCCGCTAAGTTAAGTTTTTTTCCGTGCGTTTCTAAATATCTGAGTACAGAAATGATGTTATTGGCAAAAGCATAATTGCTAAAATCAAATTAACCTGATTAATATAATACTCTTGAGAATCAATTGAAACAATATTCTCTTTTAAAATTATAAACTTCCAGACTGTTCCCGTAGAAACAACGCCATAAATTTCAGGTAGAACTTGTCCTTCTTGCTGATTAAATATTTGAGCCGCAACCATTTCTGCTATACACTGACCTAAGCCTCCTTTAATATTTTCATTTTTAGCTTCCACAATTGTTAACACTGGAACACGAATAAAATACTGCTCTTTCGAGCAACTAATAATATAGTCACAATAGCCCGATAAACCTTTTTCTTGATCAACATTAAACTCAGTACCAGAAAACAAACTAATTCGATAATTTGCTTGACGACGTAATTCGGCTAGAATGGGCGCTATTAAAAATTCAGAACGAGCCTTTTCTGTATTGATCGCAGTTGCTAGAGGTAAATATTCTTGAATAGTTTGTTGTAAATAATCCGAAGGTATTACGCTTTCAGTATTTGAAAATAAATTGCGATCCTCCTCAATAACTAAGTTAAAAGCGGTTTGCACTTTACTGAGTGTCGTAAATTCACTATAAGACATAATTTAGTATCCTACAAGCTCGGTAAGCTATATCTCCCTATTGAATACTAACAAACATTATTCAGGAATCTTACAGCCCATATTCCGCGCTTCATTTTGTAATAACCCAAGATTACCAATATCGGGCTGATAAATGATCACACGCTGAATTTATTAGAGGGACAGGTAGTTGCAGATAATGCTTTCACCTGGTATCAACAACATCAATTATCTGTCCAAGCCAGTATTTTTGCAAGTTATTTACCCATAAACCGTTTATGCAGTGAGTGACTCTGTAAGCATTCAGCTATCAGTAGTCAGCATTCTGGCAAGGTAAGAGTGAAGAAGTTTTGGTTCTTCGGTACTTACTATGCTAAATAATTTTGTGAAACCCTAAAATCCTTATACTGTAAGGATTTTACGTTAATTCATCGGTGAATTTGATATAAATTTGGCATCAAAAACAATGAAACCCTTTATTTATATGGGTGATGGGGTAAATAAACTCATATTTGGCATAACAGGTACGGAAGAACCGAAGTTTTCAGGAATTGTGCTTTTCTTGACACAGTTTGGTTTTATTTTGTTGACCTAACTACTCACAGGTTCTAATTGTAAACTTATGACTTCTTGTGCTTGTTGATGTTGCTGAAATTCTGCTAATTCCGATTCTATTTCTGCCTTGACTTCATGACGGAACTTGAAAAAATGTTCACCTGTACCCAAGGCAATTAAATAATCATATAATAGGTGAGGTTTTTGCCGTGCCATTGTTATTAATTGCTGCCAAAAAACAAACCGTGTAGAACGTAAAAATCCCTGTCGCCAACAAATAGACATTAAAAATTGAAACTCTGGTTTTGTTAAATTTCTTTCATATTTAGCCCGCCAACCTTCCATCATCATAAAATGGCGAAAAGTCCGTTTTAGATATGGCATGGGTTCATATAAATTCCAAAAAGCATCAATAAATTCCTCGGCAATTTCCGACATTGGCCGAGTGGGAACAAAATTCATTAAGGCTTTTTGAGAACCCACAAATTCACCTAAACCATCCCTTAACCGTCCTTCTTTTTGCAAGCGAGTCCACATGGCTGTATTGGGTAATGCTTGCAATAAGTTAAGATGAGCTTGGGGAATACAAGTTGCTTCCACAAATTCTTGAATCCGTTTACCTGCACCTGGTTTTTCACCATCAAATCCTAAGATAAAACCAGACATAATTTGTAATCCAGCTTTGGTAATCTTATTGCAAGATTCAACTAAGGAATTGCGGGTATTTTGTGGTTTATTAATTCCGACTAAACTATCTACATCAGGGGTTTCAATTCCCATGAATACCTGAACAAAACCAGCTTTTACCATCAATTCTAGTAATTCATCATCTTCTGCTAAATTTAAAGAAGCTTCTGTTAATAAAGCAAAAGGATAATTACGTTCTTCCATCCAGGGAATTAATGCCCTTAAAAATACTTTAGCATTGCGTTTATTGCCAATAAAGTTATCATCAACTATGAATACATAACGCCACCAACCCATTTGATATAAAGCATCTAATTCTGCGAGAATTTGTTCTGGTGTTTTCGTACGGGGTTTGCGACCAAAAAGGGTAATAATATCGCAAAATTCACATTGGAATGGACAACCCCGGGAAAATTGCACCGTCATCGCTATATAAGCATTTAAGTCTAATAAATCAAATCGAGGTAAGGGAGTTGTGGTGACATCGGGTTTTTCTGTAGCGCGGAAAATCCCTTTCTCTTCTCCCTTTTCTAAAGCCTCTACAAACATGGGAATAGTGATTTCCCCTTCATCTAAAATTAAATAATCTGCGTCGGCTTCGATCACAAATTCGGGTACAGATGTGGCAAATGGTCCCCCCACAGCCACTTTTTTACCTAACTTTTTACCTTTTCTAATTAATTCACCAAAATCCTGTTGTTGAATGATCATTGCAGAAATGATGACTAGATCGCACCATTCCCAATCTGCATCTGTTTCTAGACGGACATTGCGATCGCTCAATCTGAATTCCCAATCACTCGGTAACATTGCTGCCACCGTGATTAACCCTAATGGGGGATTCGTAGATCGTAACCCAGCTAAATCAATGGTTTCCTGATAAGACCAAAAAGAATTAGGCATTATCGGCCAGATTAATAAAGCTTTCATTAAGTATATTTCCCTGAGTTGTTTTTGATCAAAACCTATTTAATTTGAACTATAAAAGTTAGGTCAGTTGGTTTTTATCTCTCTGGAGGTACAGATTCTTTTAGTTTTATATTTAAGAAAAGAAATAGATAAGGTAAAGATAAATTACAGTTCAGCAAACAAAATTTATTTACGTCTCAAATCTGAGATAAAATATTTGGTAAATTTACTTGAAAATGGTTATAATATTATTTTCTTAAATTGATGCGTGTTATTAGCAAAAAAATACTTAGGGACTTTTGGGAAAAGCACTCCCTAGCAGAATCAGGACTTTTACTATGGTATCAACGTATATCTGATTCTCAATTGGAAAAGTTTAATGATGTCAGACAAATTTTTCCATCAGCAGATTTAGTTGGTAACTTCACTGTTTTTAATATTAAAGGTAATCATTATCGCTTGATAACCTATATAGATTATGAGTATCAACTCTTATTTATACGTGCTGTACTCACTCATGCTGAATACGATAAGGAGAATTGGAAAAATGACGAGTGGTTTAAAAATTCCTAGTAACTACTATATAAAACTAATTACCACATTTCCTCCACGACCAATTACCAATGAAGATGAATTAATTGCTACTCAAAATCAAATTAATTCTATTTTAGATCAACAAAATATTACACAAGATGATCGAGACTATCTTAAGGTTCTTGCTACTCTTGTTTATGATTATGAACAACAACATGAAATAATACCTACCTTAACAGGCATTCCACTCCTTCAAGCTTTGTTAGAAGAATCTAATCTGCAACCAAAAGATTTAGTTTCTATCTTAGAAAGTGAGTCAATAGTTTTAGATATTCTTCATGGTAAACGCCAATTAACAGAAAAACAAATTCAAGATTTAGCTATTTTTTTCCAAATTGATCCTACTTATTTAGTTTCATAACTGAGTTTTCCGCTTACCCGGTAATTGTAGAAACTTCTGGCAAAAGTCAGAAAAAGATGAAAGATGTTTTTAATAACCTCATCACTAATCCCCAATCACTCCCAATGACTACTAAAATGAGTCTTGTAACCGCCCCATTTACAAAGCGGGGAAGAGGAGATAAATAACGGATAATTATGGGTAAGCAGCGCGTTTTGTCGGGAGTTCAACCAACTGGTAACTTACACTTAGGTAACTATTTAGGTGCGATTCGTAACTGGGTAGAAATTCAAGACCAGTATGAAAATTTCTTTTGTGTGGTAGATTTACACGCTATCACTGTACCGCATAATCCCGCCACTTTAGCGGCTGATACTTACAAGATTGCTGCTTTATATTTAGCCTGTGGTATTGATTTACAACACTCTCATATCTTTGTTCAGTCCCACGTTTCCGCACACAGTGAACTCACTTGGTTGCTAAATTGCATTACCCCCCTGAACTGGTTGCAGGATATGATTCAGTTTAAGGAAAAAGCCCTTAAACAAGGGGAAAATGTCGGTGTTGGTTTGTTAGATTATCCTGTCCTCATGGCGGCAGATATTCTCCTTTATCAAGCTGATAAAGTGCCAGTGGGTGAAGACCAAAAGCAACATTTAGAACTAACACGGGATATTGTTAATCGGTTTAATCACCAATTTGCCAAAAAAGCACCTGTATTAAAATTACCAGATCCTTTAATTAGAAAGGAAGGTGCAAGGGTGATGAGTTTGACAGATGGGACAAGGAAAATGTCAAAATCAGATCCTTCAGAATTAAGCCGAATTAATATTTTAGACTCACCAGAGGAGATTACTAAGAAGATTAAACGCTGTAAAACTGATTTGGTGAAGGGTTTAACCTTTGATGATTCAGAACGCCCAGAATGCCATAATTTATTGACGCTGTATACGCTGCTGGCTGGAAAAACTAAGGAAGAGGTAGCGGTTGAATGTGCAGATATGGGTTGGGGACAGTTCAAACCTTTATTGACAGAAACGGCGATTCATGCTTTAAAGCCAATTCAGGACAAATATCAGGAGGTAATGGCGGATAAGGGTTATTTAGAGTCAGTGTTGCGGGATGGTGGGGAGAAAGCCAGAGCGATCGCTAACTCTACTCTAGCAGATGTGAAAGCAGCTTTGGGTTTCACTGTTCCATAGATAGATCCCCGACTTCTTCAAGAAGTCGGGGATCTGAGTGAGTAATATATAACTAAGGTTTAGTCTTTAATGTGTAATTCGTTTTACTCTTTAAGAAAACCTCAAGATAAATTTGAACTATGCCGGATACTTATAGCTTTAGTGCTTTTAACAACTTCCGCACAGCCGCCCAAAAGGGTGACTTTTTAATTACCGCCGAAGTTGCACCTCCCAAGGGCGGAGATCCTACCCATACCATCGAAATGGCAGCGACTCTTAAGGGAAGGGTTCATGCTGTCAATATTACTGATGGTAGCCGTGCCGTAATGCGGATGTCTTCGTTGGTAGCGTCGGTGATTTTATTGCAAAATGGCATTGAGCCGATTTGTCAGTTTGCTTGCCGCGATCGCAATAGAATTGGATTACAAGCAGATTTAATGGGCGCTCATGCTTTGGGTATCCGCAACATTTTAGCTTTAACTGGCGACCCTGTAAAAGCCGGTGATCATCCTCAAGCAAAAGCTGTTTTTGATTTGGAAGCTGTGCGACTATTGCAGTTAATTAGAAACATGAATCAGGGTTTTGATTTTAATGAAAAACCCCTCACTGATGGTGCATTAGATTTATTTGCAGGTGCAGCAGTAGATCCTCAATCGAAAAGTTGGTCAGGTTTACAAAGTCGCTTTGAAAAGAAAATAGCAGCCGGGGCGCAATTTTTTCAAAGTCAATTAATTACTGATTTTGACATACTAGAAAAGTTCATGAATAAAATTGCCTGTGGTTACAATAAACCAATTTTGGCAGGAATTTTTCTCTTGAAATCGGCAAAAAATGCCCAGTTTATTAATAAGGCTGTTCCCGGTGTAAATATTCCTGAACACATTATTGAGAGATTAGCAAAAGCGAAACATCCCCTCGAAGAAGGCATGAAAATTGCCGCCGAACAAGTGCAAATTGCGCAGGAATTGTGTCAGGGTGTGCATATTATGGCGGTGAAACGGGAAGATTTGATTGCACCGATTTTGGATTTAGCGGGGGTAGAGAAGGTTAGTTAGATGGAAATGCGATCGTATTCAGTTAGGTGCGATCGCTTTACATCCTAATTTTGCTAAACTAGAATAAACCTCACATCAGCAGGAGGACATAATGACTTTTACAACTGATGTCCAGGAAGATCCAAACTTACGCCCTTACCCAGAAACCTATCTTCCAGATCATACCCAACTACCAGAATCTAACGGTACTTTTGTAAAAAATTTCCAGGCACATCCTCAAAGTATTTTACTAACCGATTCTATCAAGCCTGTATTACAAAAACATCATCCAGATGGGCAATATATCATAGGTCAAAATAGTGCTATTTATTGGCGAATTACCGAACCGCCAGAAATTGGCGCACTAGCTCCAGACTGGTTTTATATACCCAATGTCCCACCTTTACTAGATGGTAAAATCCGACGTTCTTATGTGCGTTGGTTAGAATATATTTCGCCATTAGTTGCCTTGGAATTTGTTTCTGGGAATGGTTCAGAAGAGCGAGATAAAACGCCTTGGAAAGGTAAATTTTGGATTTATGAACAGGTAATTAAACCCGCTTTTTATGGTATTTACGAAGCGAATAAAGCCAGTATAGAAGTTTATGAATTAGTGGGTGGACAATATCAGTTATTACCAGCAAATGAACGAGGACATTATCCGATTGCACCTATGGGTGTGGAGTTGGGTTTATGGCAAGGAGAATATCAGAATGCAGAATTACCTTGGTTGCGGTGGTGGGATTTGCAAGGTAATTTATTATTGAGTGGTGATGAAAGAGCCGAACAGGAAACACAAAGGGCAAATCGCTTAACTGCACAATTACGGGCTTTGGGAATTGAACCGGAAGCGTAATATTAAATTAAATGTAATGGTGACGATTTTGGATTTAAAGGGAGTAGAGACAGATGATCGATCATCCTTTTACCACCAAATAAGCTATCAGACTAATAAACTTCATCATGATTACCAATATCAAGTAAAACAATCACTTCTTCTGTATTATTTTCATCAATTTCTAAAGTAAACAAAATTCGACAGTCGTAACCACAAGAACAAGCTTTTATTCCTAATAATTTTCCTTGTAATGAATGAGTGCTTAATTGAGAAGCAAAAACATCTTCTTGCATTAGTTCTAATGTTTGAATAATTTTTGTCTCAAGTTGAGGATCACGCTTAACAAATTTGCGAAATGCTCGTTTAAATTTAGGCGTTAAAACTAATTCTCTCATTAATCTTCTGTTAAACTTGCTTGTAATTCAACAATAATACTCTCCATAGATTGAGGTTTTAACTCTCCTTTGTGAAAGGCTGAAATCGCTTTTTTTGCATCTTCAGCAATTTCTTCACGACGAGATTCAATCATTTGATTTTTAATAATTTCTAATAACATTTCTTTTTGTTCAAGAGGAAGTTGATTAACAGTTAAAATTGCCTCTTCTAATGTCACCATAATCTAGTTTCTCTTAATTGACTTTCTTTAAATAGATTATAACTTAATTCAGGAAAAAGAGACATAGGACACCAACCCTACAGCAAATTGCTTGACTACACGGTGACGTACTTTGAGAATTGAACCGGAAGCGTAATATTATTGGGATTTTGGGTTGAAAATACTATTACACCTATCTTTGGATTTGGCGGGTGTGAAAAATCTAAACTAGCTGCTTTGATATTTATACTTATTGAATATTTTTCAATCCTTGACAAGTTATACTTTATTTTAAAGCTTATTTATTCAGAATTACTGAGCAATACCTAACTGATAAAAAACAATTACTAATGTCAAACGCAATCTCTAATAGCAACTTCCTCACCGGAGTAAAACTTCAGCATACACTCTCCTGTCACAAAGAAATAAACATAATTGCATGGTCACCCGATGGCAAAATTATAGCTGCTGGCTATAACGACAAAATTATCAGACTTTGGGATGCACAGAAGGGAAAAGTAAGTCAAACACTTAAAGGACACTCAGCCGAAGTATATGGTTTGGCTTGGTCACCAAATGGACGGATGTTGGCTTCAGCTTCAGCAGATCAAACTATTAGGCTATGGGATTTAAAGACTAACAAATTGCATCGTCTTCTTAAAGGACATTCTGGTCAAGTCTGGAGTTTAGCATGGTCACCGGATGGACAGGTACTGGCTTCGGCTGGAGATGATGAAATAGTTAGACTTTGGGATGTTTGGACTGGGAGACCTCTTTGTCTGGAGATGGTAGCATTCGGGTTTGGCATTCTGACACATGGGATATAGTAGCAGTTATTAAAGAAGATGGAAGTGCAATTTCTGGTCTAGCATTTCATCCACAAAAGTCTATACTAGCTTCAGTTTGTGAACAAAATATGGCTATTCGTGTCTGGGATATAGAAGTTAATTTTCTTTTCTGTAAAATACAAAATCAAAATGATAATAGTGGAAAAGAACTTGGCATTACTGATAAAACAGAATTATCTTATGAATCTCGGATAACCTCAGATTTACATCATGATATAGAAGAGAAAAAGGACTTTATTTCTGATGTTAATTACCCCAACATTTTAAATAAAGATGATGAAATCTTAATCTATACTTCAGATTTATCTTATTCTCAAGAAGTATTATCATCTCTAACTATAGAAAAAGCTTGTACTAATGAAAGTATAAACCCAATCAATGAAAATGATACTATTCAGGACAATCAATCAGCTAAATTACTAGAAAATTTACTGCAAATTCCACCAGGAAGAGAACATTGGCGGCAATATGAAGATATTTGTATTAAAATCTTCAATTATGTATTTATTCCTCCCTTGCTTTCGCCAAAAATTCAATCCAAATCAGAAGATGGCCTTGATAGGTTAGATGCTATCTATCCTATATCAAGTGGTGATCCAATTTGGGGTAGAATACAAATTCAATTTAAGACTAGGTATGTTGTAACAGAATTTAAAAATTATGTAAATCCTCCTGATCAAAAAGCTGTAGAGTCACTATCTCAATATTTATATATTCCTGGGTTACGTTCATTTGGTATTCTATGTAGTCGAAAAAAAGCAAGTGATTCAGCCTTAAAAGCAAGACGTAGAGCTTGGCTTGATGCTAATAAGTTAATAGTTATGCTGTGCGATCAAGATATGCAAGAAATATTAAGTCTTAAAGCTAATAATCAGAATCCAGCACAAGTAATTGATAGTCAAATTGATGATTTTTTCATGCAGCTATGTCCATAATTCATTCCTTATACTCCTTTTCCACAGCTAAATATTGCGGCACATCCATGAGTTCTTGAAAATCCTGAAAATTCATCAAACCAGATAAATTATCAGTCCTTCCCTGTTCCTTCAAATGACGAAAACAAACACTCATTACCTCAGTTACAGCCATGAGTGCAGTCAGAGGAAAAAAGACAATTTTAAACCCCAAATTTTGCAATTCAGTAGGAGAAATAGCCGGAGTTTTCCCACCTTCAACAATATTTGCTACCAATGGCACATCAGGAAAAGCAGCGGCTATAATTTCCAACTCTGTCACAGATTGGGGAGCTTCCACAAACAAGACATCTGCACCAGCATTGATGTATGATTGACCACGACTAATAGCTTCCTCCAACCCCAAAGGCGCACGGGCATCAGTTCGGGCTATAATGACCAAACCGCTATCACCACGCGCTTCCACCGCAGCCCGGATTTTTCCCGCGTGTTCAGTCAGAGAAATCACCCGTTTACCTGCAAAATGTCCGCATTTCTTCGGCCATTCTTGGTCTTCTAAAATTATCCCAGCTACACCCAACTGCACCGCATCTTTAACACTCCGCATCACATTTAAAGCATTACCGTAACCCGTATCACAATCAGCAATTAAAGGTATATTAATTGACTGAGCTATTCTCCCGACAGTATACAAATTTTCTGTAGCAGTGAGAAAACCATAGTCAGGTAAACCCAAAGTAGAAGCAGCAATCCCAAAACCACTGGTAGCAGCAACATCAAAACCCGCCTTTTCTACCAATTTTGCACTCAAACAGTCATAAACACCAGGAATAACAATAATTTCGGGACTTGCCAGTAATTCGCGCAGTTTTTGAGCAGCAGACATACAAATAACTATAAATGGACTATTTTGAGAATACAATAAATACTGTAAAAACGTTTTCGGAAACTTATAGTATTTCTTCCTTTGCGCCTTTGCGCCTTTGCGAGAGATAAAATTTAAATTAATCACAAATGAGTAAACCAATAGAAGTCCGCAACCCCCGCACAGGTAAATTTGATTATGTCATCGTTCCTCCTCCACCAAAATTACTTTCCCAGCAATGTCACCGTCTGCGGAGAGGACAAATTATATGGCAAAAATTAGGAATTGAAGGCAGAATTGCCGCTTTAAAAGCATGGAAACAAGCTATATTATCAGACCGAACACAATTAATAGAAGCTTTAGTTAGTGATACGGGAAGATTATCAACATCAGTGACAGAAGTAGATTCTTTTATTTCTAGTATTGATAAATGGTGTAATTTAGCTCCACAATTAATACAAGGGACAGCAAAAAATACATCTATTCCTTTTATTGCTTTACAACAAATGGCTGTTCCTTATCCTCTAGTTGGCGTAATTAGTCCTTGGAATTTCCCCCTATTGTTATCTACAATTGATACAACTCCGGCGTTACTAGCGGGTTGTGCCGTAATAGTTAAACCTAGTGAAATCACTCCCCGATTTGTTGCTCCTTTGATGACTACAATCAATACAATTCCTCAATTGCGTGATGTCTTAAACTTTGTTGAAGGAGCAGGACAAACAGGAGCATATTTAATAGAGGATGTAGATTTAATTTGTTTTACAGGTAGTGTAGAAACTGGGCGGTTAGTAGCAGAAGCAGCAGCCCAAAAATTTATTCCTGCTTTCTTAGAATTAGGTGGAAAAGACCCAGCTATTGTTTTAGAATCAGCAGATTTAGATTTAGCAACTTCAGCCATTTTATGGGGTTCTGTTGTAAATTCTGGACAGTCCTGTTTATCAATTGAAAGAATTTATGTCGCTGAATCTATCTTTGAAGAATTTTATCATCAATTAGTCACTAAAGCCCATGAATTGAAATTGGCATATCCAACTATTGACAATGGCGAAATTGGTCCAATTATTTGTGAAAAACAAGCGGCTATTATTAATGATCATCTGCAAGATGCTGTTGCCAAAGGGGCAGTAATTCACTGTGGTGGTAAATTAGAAGAATTAGGTGGAGGTTGGTGGTGTCGTCCTACGGTTATGACTGAAGTTGATCATTCTATGAAAGTCATGACTGAGGAAACATTTGGTCCAATTATGCCGGTTATGCCTTTTGCTAATATAGAAGAAGCGATAAATTTAGCTAATGATTCTATTTATGGATTAAGTGCTGCTATATTTTCTGAATCAGAAGAGTTAGCGTTAGAAATTGGTATGCAAATAGATGTAGGTGCTATTAGTATTAATGATGCAGGTTTAACAGCTATGATGCACGAAGGAGAGAAAAACGCCTTTAAATTTTCTGGTTTGGGAGGTTCACGCATGGGTAAATCTGCTTTTAAACGCTTTATGCGAAAAAAAGCTTTTTTGATTAAAACTAACATTGATAAAGACCCTTGGTGGTTTAATAATGAAGACTAGGGATATGGAAACTGGGTAAAAGTTTTCCCAATTACCAATTACCAATTACCAATTACCAATTACCAATTACCAATTACCAAATTATCTTATATCTAATATTCGTTTAGAAATGCCTGTTTTATCTCGTCATGAGGGTGAGTGGTTAGGAAATTATACAGTAGTTGATGATTCAAGCATTATTTTGTGGTTTGGTTATAAAGAATTTCCATATTTATACTTATATGAAATGATTCAGATCAGTCATGACAATAATCATCGCGCTCGCACTTGGCACTGGTTTAAAAATCATCAAATTTACCAACGGACATTAATTCAAGAAGAAAGGGTAAAATAGTAATTTTGTGGTTAATTTCCCATTTATTAAGGTAAAAACATGACTAAATCTGACAAAATTAACTTTTCTACTCCTAGCGGGTTTCCCGAGTTTCTGCCTAGCGAAAAGCGTCTTGAAGTATATTTACTAGATATTATTCGTCAGGTTTTTGAAAGTTATGGTTTTACACCCATTGAAACCCCAGCAGTGGAAAGGTTAGAAGTTCTACAAGCTAAAGGTAATCAAGGTGACAATATTATTTATGGTATTGAGCCAATTTTACCACCAAATCGCCAAGCAGAAAAGGATAAGTCTGGAGAAACTGGTTCAGAAGCTAGGGCTTTAAAATTTGATCAAACTGTTCCTTTTGCTGCTTATATTGCGCGTCACTTAAATGAATTAAGTTTTCCCTTTGCTCGTTATCAAATGGATATGGTGTTTCGGGGTGAACGGGCAAAGGATGGAAGGTTTCGGCAGTTTCGACAATGTGATATTGATGTAGTTGCTCGTGGTAAATTGAGTTTACTTTATGATGCCCAAATGCCGGCAATTATCACGGAGATCTTTGAAAAGATTAATATTGGCGATTTTGTGATTCGCATTAATAACCGCAAAATTCTAACAGGGTTTTTCCAATCTGTAGGAGTTGCTGAGAACCAAATTAAAACCTGTATTAGTATTATTGATAATTTGGAGAAAATTGGCGAAGCTAAAGTCAAACAAGAGTTAGAGAAAGAAGAGATTTCTTCAGAACAAACGGAGAAAATTATTGAGTTTGTGAAAATTGATGGCAGCATTGATGATGTTTTAGATAAACTCAAACACCTAGCTCAAAGTTTGCCAGATGCAGAACAATTTAATTTAGGAGTGAATGAATTAGAAACTGTAATTAATGGAGTTAGAAATTTAGGAGTTGCTGATAAACGTTTCTGTATTGATTTATCTATTGCTCGTGGTTTAAATTATTATACTGGAACTGTTTACGAAACTACTTTATTAGGTCATGCAGCTTTGGGGAGTATTTGTTCTGGTGGTAGATATGAAGAATTAGTGGGAATGTTTATCGGTGAAAAAATGCCCGGTGTGGGTATTTCTATTGGTTTAACTCGGTTAATTAGCAGGTTATTAAAAGCGGGTATTCTGAATACTTTATCTGCTACACCTACTCAAGTTGTAGTAGTAAATATGCAAGAGGATTTAATGCCTGTTTATTTACAAGTATCTCAACAGTTACGGCAAGCGGGAATTAATGTTGTGACTAACTTTGAAAAACGCCCTTTAGGTAAACAATTTCAAGCCGCAGATAAACAGGGAATTAGATTTTGTGTAATTATTGGTGCTGATGAAGCAGCAGCACAAAAATCATCTTTAAAGGATTTACAAAGTGGTGAACAAATAGAAGTAGCTTTGGCAGATTTACCGGAGGAAGTTAAACGCAGACTGGGATAATTTTGATTATACTAAAAGGAATAAATAGATGAATACACAATCGCAACGCACTTTAAATGTCGCTAATCAGGCATTTGGGTATTTTGTACAAGGTTTAGAAACTGGTAATTGGCAAGCATTTTTAGATATGCTGACAGATGATTTTACTTTTTGGTTTCCTATGGGAAAATTTCATGGGTTAAATGTAGGTAAAAAACGAGCAAAGGAGTTTTTAATGTATAAATAAACCCCTCTCCAAACCTCTCCCCGCGTCGGGGAGAGGCTTTGAAACCCCCCTTCCCTGGTAGGGAAGGAGTCCGGGGGGTTAGGTTTACAGCAAAGATAATCAAAACAAAAATTCCGGGAATCACCCAAAAGATGCTTTTTCCTAATCTTAACCATGCCCAGAAACTGTAGCATCCAGAGATTTCTGCGAATGCTGCAATTACAGCAAATTGTCATCAAACCTGGAACAAGAACCCCACCCCCAACCCCCTCCCCGCAAGCGATGAGGGGGCTAGGATGTACCTTATATGATTGGAAATCGCTGTAGGAGAAAAATCAGACTGGATATGTTCACGCTGGAACTACAAATTTTTCACTTCCGGCTAAATCAAAAGCTGAGTGAATAACTTGTAATGCTTTGACACCTTCATCCTGTCCGACAACACAACTAATTTTAATTTCTGAAGTAGCAATCATTTGAATGTTGATGTGATTTTTAGCTAAAGCTGTAAACATTTTGGCGGCTATGCCTGGTTGTCCTACCATCCCAGAACCAACGATACTAACTTTAGCGATCGCCTGATCTAATACTACCTCACCCCAATCAAACTCTTTGGCAACTGCTTTTAATTTCTGTTGAGCGTTTTCTGCATCCATTCTCGCCACAGTAAAGGCAATATCTCTTCCGGGAACACCATTTACTATTCGACAACGTTGGGATTGAATAATCATATCCACACTGATGTTGTGTTGCCCTAAAAATCCAAACAATTTGGCAGCCATACCCGGATGATTTGGTACTTGCCGAATCGCAATTCGGGCTTGGTTCATGTCTAAAGCGACACCACGCACAGCCGGGGCTTTAGTCGCAGCCGAGGAGAGAGAAGTAGAAGAAGAGTTGATTTCAAAAGTATGACACAAAGCAGCTATAGCGCGATCGCAATCCCCAATATCCACAACACAACTCACCTTAACTTCACTGGTAGAAATCATCTGAATATTCACACCAGCTTCCGCCAAAGTTGTAAACATCTGCGCTGCTACCCCCGGACGACCTATCATTCCCGCCCCGACAATACTCACTTTGGCGGTATCTTTTTCTACCATCACTTCCGCTTCATCTGAACTATGCTGACTTTTAAATATCGGTGCTATAGCCAATGATACTGCTTCCGCCCGTTTTAATATTGAAGTATTTACTGTAAAAGCAATGTCATTAGTATTACCTTCATGAATAGACTGAATAATTAAATCCACATCAACATTTTCCTGGGAAATTTGCCCAAATAACTGGGCTGCTATCCCTGGTCTATCAGGAACACGCAATAAAGCCACCTTTGCCTGTTGAATATCAAACTCTACAGCATCCACCGGCCGTGCCAATTCTAAATTCACTAACGCCCGATCTTGCCTAGACGGCGTTGTTACCCAAGTTCCGGGCTGATCCGTCCAACTTGACCGTACCACCAAGGGAACGCCATAATTACGGGCAATTTCCACAGCCCGGGGATGTAATACCTTCGCCCCTAAACTAGCCAATTCCAGCATTTCATCACTCGTGATTTCTGTCAATAATTGGGCTTCAGGAACAAGACGCGGATCTGTAGTTAAAATTCCCGGAACATCTGTATAAATTTCACAAAAATCTGCCCCGATAGCAGCGGCTATGGCGACTGCGGAAGTGTCAGAACCACCACGTCCCAAAGTAGTAATTTCTAATTCTTCTGTACTGCTAATTCCTTGAAATCCGGCAACCACAACCACTTTACCGCCATTTATTTGCCGCATTAAGCGTTCAGTTTCAATATGTAAAATCCGAGCGCGGCTGTGTTCTGCTTCGGTAACAATGCCTACCTGAGCGCCAGTCATGGAAATTGCTGGTTGACCAATTTCCTGCAATGCCATACTCAGTAAAGCAATGGTAACTTGCTCTCCTGTGGAAAGCAGCATATCCATTTCCCGACGACTAGGAGTTTTAGAGATGTCATTAGCTAGTTTAACTAAGCCATCAGTGGTTTTACCCATTGCCGAAACCACTACGACAACAGAGTTTCCAGCTTTGACAGTTTTTTCAACCCGCGTTGCTACAGCTTGAATCCGTTCGACTGAACCAACAGATGTACCACCGTATTTTTGAACTATAAGCGCCATAAAATTCTCTTTAATCACTTGTTTTGCCACAGTCAGGATTGTCACGACTATGAAAAACCCTAAAAGTGCCAGTTTAGATTACCAAAAAAAATACACCCGTTAGCAATTTCGGACTTTGATTTTAATCACAAATTAACCATTTACAGGATTACCCGGTAAAGTCCCCAGGGCATAGGGCTTTAAAGCTCGGTTAATGTCTTCATAGAGGAGTCGCCGAGAAGCCCACACTCACCTGAAAGGGAGTGTTGAAAGGGAGTGTGTGGAGTATGTCACTTGGGGTAATCCAGCTTTCGTAAGTTGGCTCATTGATTAAAGAATCTCAGTGTCTTTAGACCTAAGAGCGTCAAATGAATTATCTTAACCAATTTATACATATTTTTTGTTTATTGTAGTTAAGAATAAGAAAGTATTTATTTAGATATAAATACTAACCCGCTCAAACATGGCAAAATAATACCACTTATTCCTAGCAGACTGTTTATTTACATGACACTGCTAGGATATTTTATCGAATAGGAGTCAGGAGTTCAGGAGTCAGGAGGAAGAAAATTATTTACCAGTTCCCTGTTCCCTGTTCCCTCTCTCAACGAGTGAATTTAATTTTGTCCGACTACTTAAAATTAAATGTTTAAATTAAACTTAAACGGCTTTTGCTGTATTCTTAATGTTTTCTTAACTATTTAATATCAAAATTAATACCAGGATGTAATTCCCTAAGTAAGTATTTCTGAAAACTTAAGAGGCAGTATGGCTTTTTTATCCACCATTTTGAATCGTGTTGTTGCCACTTCAGTCATAACCGGGGCTGTTGCACTGAGTCCAATGTTGAGTGCGATCGCTCAAGCTCAAACTTTAAACGGTGCTGGAGCAACCTTTCCCGCTCCTTTGTACGAACGTTATGCTCGTGAAATTAGAAAGAAGCACCCCGAATTGAAAGTTAACTACCAAGCTATTGGTAGTGGTGGTGGTATTCGTCAAACCATTGCGGGAACAGTTGACTTTGGTGGTAGTGATGCAGCGATGAAAGATGATGAAATCGCTAAAGTTAAGAATGGTGTGATCTTAGTACCCACTGCTGGTGGTGCCGTTTCCGTTGTTTATAATTTACCTGGTGTCAACAAATTGAGATTATCTCGTACCACATTACCAGCAATTTTCTCTGGACAAATTAAAAACTGGAATGATCCAAAAATTAAAGGGGATAACCCCGGTGCAAATCTACCAAATAGTCCAATTAAATTTGTAGTTCGCGCTGATGGTAGTGGTACAACATTTATTTTCACCAACCATTTAAGTTCTATTAATGGTTATTTCAAAGGTAGAGTTGGAGCTAATACCGCTCCCAAATGGAATTTACCAAACGTTCTCAAAGGTAAAGGTAATCCTGGAGTAGCAGCTTTAGTGAGAAGCACCCCTGGATCTATTGGTTATGTTGAATATGACTACGCTACTAAAAACAAACTAAATTCAGCGGAAGTCCAAAATAAGAAAGGACAATTTGTCGCTCCTTCTTTAGCATCTGCGAACTCAGCCTTATCAACAGTAAGATTCCCTGATAACTACCGCGTATTTATCGGCGATCCAGGACAAGGTTATCCCATCGTTGGTTTGACTTGGATGATGATTTACAAACAGTATTCCACTCCTGCTAAAGCAGAAGCTGTGAAAAAATGGATTAACTGGGTACTCAAAGACGGTCAACAGTATAATGATGACCTCAACTACACCAAAATTCCTGGTGATGTTGTCAACCGTGTTTTACAAACAGTAAATAGCACCGTTAAGTAATTTTTATGTGAGCATTCAGCCGTTATTTATCAGGTTTCAATATGGAAATGTAGGTAATTAAAGCTTGCTTTTACTTGCTTGACTATTTCATTTTTTGGCTGGGTTATGACGGCTGGACGCTTATATCTAATGGATCAGATTTCATAAACTTTTTATTGATCATGGCTAATTCATCTGAATCTCAGAATAATTCACTAAGCTTAAGTGATGGAAATATTGATTTAACATCCACAGGTGGCGTTAATTTCTGGTTTGATAAAGGATTTACATGGCTAGTGTATGTTTTCGCTGGAATTACTGTAGCCATCCTCTTTGTTATGACCTGGGTGATTTTCAAGCAAGCAGAACCAGCTATTGGTAAATTTGGTTTGGGCTTTTTATGGGGTCAAGATTGGGATACAGGGAATCAGATTTTCGGGGCATTACCTTATATTTATGGAACTTTAGTCAGTAGTGCGATCGCTGTTTTATTAACTATACCCGTAGGCATATCCATAGCCCTAGTCACCAGTGAAGATTTTTTACCAAATCCAGTCAAAAGCACCATAGCCTTTGTCATTGAATTAATCGCCGCTATTCCCAGCGTAATTATTGGTTTATGGGGCATTTTCATTTTTATTCCCGTCATCACACCCATAGAAAAATGGTTAGGTAGCACCTTCGGGTTTATCCCCCTATTTAACACACAAGACCCCGCCGGTAACAATATGTTAACAGCGGGCATTGTTCTCGCCATTATGACCTTACCCGCAATGGCAGCTATTTCTCGTGACGTTTTAATGGTTATTCCTAAAGAGTTACGTAGCTCATCTATGGCCTTAGGAGGAACTCGTTGGGAAACAGTTTTTCGGGTTTTATTACCAGCAGGATTTTCTGGGATGGTCAGTGCAACAATGCTATCTCTAGGCAGGGCATTAGGTGAAACAATGGCTGTGACAATGCTAATCGGTAACTCCGCCCAAATCAGCATATCCCTTCTAGATCCAGCATATAATATTCCCGCAGTCTTAGCCAATGAATTTGCCGAAGCTGAACCAGGCTTACATATTGGGGCATTAGGCTATTTAGGTCTAATTTTATTTGCCTTAACACTAGCTATAAATATTGCGGCTGTATTAATAGTCGAATGGGTTGGCAAAAAAAATAGATAAGTAGGGGCAAACCCCCCGTGGTTGCCCAGAGGCAAGGGGGAACAGGGAACAGGGAACAGGGAATAGGGAAATTTTACTTTTCGTTACATATTACTCTTGTGAGGAGCAGATCCGGGTCTACGGTTTTTTCCCGTTTATCTACTTAAGGGACTTCCAATTAAAAAAATACCCAAAAATTTCTTGTTGTGCGGGACGAAAAGCCCGCTAATCATCAAGGACGGGCAGGATGCCCATCCCACAGAATTGGGTAATTTATTTTTTGGTGTTCCCTAAGACAAATTTTTCAGCAAGCCCTACTTAAAAACAATTCAAAATCTAAAATCCAAAATCCAAAATTAACATGAGCGCTTATACAAATTCAGAAACAGATCAAGCCGCTGCGGCTTCATTATGTCAGCCCCTATCCACAGGTAGACAATTATTCACATACTCAATGACCGGGATTGCCTTTGGTCTGAGTGGTTTAGCACTGTTGCCATTATTATCCATATTGTGGGAAATCATGTCACGGGGGCTTTCTGGCCTCAGAGTAGAGATGTTATTTCATCCATTAATTGAAAATGGGTTTGCTAATGCTATTCTTGGTACTATACTTATGGTAAGTATCGGTGCATTACTAAGTATTCCTGTGGGGGTAATTACAGGAATTTTCTTAGCAGAATTTAGTCAAACCAACCCATTTACCCAGTATGTTCGGTTTATTACTAGCATTCTTACAGGTGTTCCCTCCATTATTGTAGGGATATTTGCTTATGGTGTGATTGTTTTATTAACTAAGGGATTTAGCGCGATCGCTGGGGGGTTTGCTTTAGCTGTAATTATGCTACCAGTGATAGTATTAACAACAGAAGAGGCTTTAAAGCTAATTCCCGTTCCTCAACGTCTTGCATCCGCAGCATTAGGAGGAACTCGTTTTCAAACTACCTTTCGTGTTATTGTTAGTTCGGCAATCCCAGGGATTACTACGGGGATTTCCTTAGCTATAGCTCGAGCTTCTGGTGAAACAGCACCACTACTTTTTACCGCTTTATTTAGTCAAAATTGGTCCGATGGTTTATTCAGTCCTACTGCTTCCTTACCAGTATTGATTTTTAACCTGTATAACAATCCTGATCCAGCCGTAAATCAATTAGTATGGACAACCTCAATAATTCTCCTGACTTTAGTTTTGTTTTTCAGCTTGCTGTCTCGCGTAATTGCTAAGAAAAGATAAGGTCAACTAAAAAATTTTCTTTCCTACTTTAGTCAATCATGAGTAACTTAACTACTGCCATCCAAGTCAAGAATCTTAGCTTTTACTACGGAAACTATAAAGCTATTGAAGGAATATCATTAGATATCTATAAAAACCAAGTTACTGCATTAATTGGTCCTAGCGGTTGCGGTAAATCTACATTCATTAAAACCATTAATCGGATTAGTGAATTAGAAGGAAAAGTCAAAGTTGAAGGTCGGATAGAGTTTTTCGGTCAAAATATCTACGATCCAAAGATTAATATCAATCGTCTGCGTCGAGAAATTGGCATGGTATTCCAAAAACCCAATCCTTTTCCCATGAGCATTTATGAAAATGTGGCTTATGGTGTGAGAATTGCTGGTAAATCTCCAAAAGTAGTATTAGATGAAATTGTCGAATCTGCGCTTAAAGGTGCCGCTTTGTGGGATGAAGTCAAAGATAAACTTCATCAGTCTGCCACAGGTCTTTCCGGTGGACAACAACAACGTCTCTGTATTGCTAGGGCTTTGGCTGTTAAACCCAAGGTATTGCTAATGGATGAACCCTGTTCAGCCCTTGATCCAATTGCTACAATGAAAGTGGAAGAGTTAATTCACAAATTGCGAACGGAATTCACAATTGTGATTGTTACCCATAATATGCAGCAGGCAACTCGTGTTTCTGATTTTACTGCCTTTTTTAGTACCGATGAAAGTCGCATTGGTCAAATGGTGGAATTCGGGGAGACTAGTCAAATCTTTCGTAATCCTCTAGATACTCGGACTCATGACTATGTGTCTGGACGATTTGGTTAATAGGATTTTGGACTTCGACTTCGCTCAGTCGAACGATTTTGGATTTTAGACCAAAGCGACGTGATCCACCAAGGTTTAAAATAAGCTAGTGTGTGTCAAGTCTATGTACTAAAAAAATCCCCAATTCCTATGACTCATTCTACAGATGTTGCCACCTTAGCTCGCTGGATGGCGGCTGATTTTAGCAATCAAGCCCAGGTTTTTGAGAACCCGGCTTTTTTTGCACATATTCGTGTATGTATGCGTCCCCTCCATTGGGGGGTGTTATCAGGTGTAAGTTTGTTTGTAGAACAAGCTTATGACTATATGTTGAATAAGCCTTATCGGGTGCGGGTATTACATCTGACGACTGTGGGGGATAAAATCCATATTGAAAACTATACTGTCAAAGAAGAAAAAGATTTTTACGGCGCTTCCCGCGATTTACAAAGGTTGCAGACTTTAACGAGCGATCGCCTAGAACAACTCTGTGGCTGTAACATGATTGTAGAGTGGACTGGCACCAAGTTTAAAGGCACAGTCGAGCCTGGAAAGGGCTGCATTGTCATCCGTGACGGGCAAAGAACCTATTTAGATAGTGATTTTGAACTTGATGGTGAACAGTTCATCAGCCGCGACAGAGGGCGAAATCCTGACACCGATGAGCATATTTGGGGTTCTGTTGCTGGTCCATTTTACTTTGTGCGCTGGGCGAATTTTGCCGAAGAAGTGAAATTACATCCCTAATCTCCACCGGAGGACAGGCTTTGCGTCTGTCCAGCTAAGTAAAAAACATCAATCTTCAAAAAAAAATTCTCCTAGATGATGCAAATTCAAAAAAAGGGTGCTAACATTAGTAGTTGTGAGTGCGGCGACATAGCCAAGTGGTAAGGCAGAGGTCTGCAAAACCTCCATCCCCCGGTTCAAATCCGGGTGTCGCCTTTATATATATTGTCTGTATATTGTCTGAATCAGGATATCCAGGATTTAGGGATTGACAGGATGGTTTTTTCGTTTCGTTGATAGGGTTTCTGATAATCTGATTTTTATTAATTGTTTTGTTTAGCTATTTGCTAGAAATATAAAATCAAATATCCTGTTAATCCTATAATCTTGTAAATCCTGATATGGCTTGCGCCACGTTACGCTATCAGACGAGAATTAATTGAACTGACCGTGAAATACTATCAACAACATCCTAACGCCTTTCCTGTTCAATATCTCCAGGACTTGTGGGGAGAAATCCAAGCTTGTCCCTATTTTGCTATTAATAACCTCAACCGGGATTTTATTAATACTAAAGGCTTTTCTGTGGTATTTCAGCGTCAGGGTTTAGCAGAAGTTATTCAAAAATTCCCCTATTTCAAGCCTTATTTGGATTTGGCGCTTTTACCCAATTGTAATGCTTTTTATTTGAATCCTTTATTACTCAAAGCAGGTTCTCGCGTTGACCCCCATATTGATCGGTCTTTGCGTTCCTATTGTAAAACCGTTGAACCTCCTGTATTTGTAAGTGTTCTTTATGTGCGCGTACCAGAGGATATGGAGGGGGGTGAATTGGTGCTAAAATCGCAAAAACGCCAAGTTGGACAAGTTAAACCCCAAACCAATTCTTTAATTTACTTTCAGGGTGATTTAACTCATTCTGTGAATGCAGTGACGACTGTGGGAAATCGCTTAAGTCTTGTTTGTGAACAGTATTGTTTGAGTGAGGATGAACTTGAGGAAATACCACAGTTTACATTAGAATCTAGGGCTAATCAAGGGAATGGGAAAAAACAAAGGAAAACGTAATTTTATTAGCTTTCGTCTTTAATAGGATTTACGC